>NZ_OY729424.1:6300000-6550681 GCF_963422335.1 uncultured Roseateles sp. | reverse complement strand
CACGTGTAATCCTGTCTGAATATGGGGGGACCATCCTCCAAGGCTAAATACTCGTAATCGACCGATAGTGAACTAGTACCGTGAGGGAAAGGCGAAAAGAACCCCGGGAGGGGAGTGAAATAGATCCTGAAACCGTATGCATACAAAAAGTCGGAGCCTGGAAACGGGTGACGGCGTACCTTTTGTATAATGGGTCAGCGACTTACATTCAGTGGCAAGGTTAACCGAATAGGGAAGCCGTAGAGAAATCGAGTCCGAATAGGGCGTCCAGTCGCTGGGTGTAGACCCGAAACCAAGTGATCTATCCATGGCCAGGATGAAGGTACCGTAACAGGTGCTGGAGGTCCGAACCGACTAGTGTTGCAAAACTAGCGGATGAGCTGTGGATAGGGGTGAAAGGCTAAACAAACTTGGAAATAGCTGGTTCTCTCCGAAAACTATTTAGGTAGTGCCTCAAGTATTACCATCGGGGGTAGAGCACTGTTTAGGCTAGGGGGTCATGGCGACTTACCAAACCTATGCAAACTCCGAATACCGATGAGTACAGCTTGGGAGACAGAGCACCGGGTGCTAACGTCCGGACTCAAGAGGGAAACAACCCAGACCGCCAGCTAAGGTCCCTAAAATTGGCTAAGTGGGAAACGAAGTGGGAAGGCTAAAACAGTCAGGATGTTGGCTTAGAAGCAGCCATCATTTAAAGAAAGCGTAATAGCTCACTGATCGAGTCGTCCTGCGCGGAAGATGTAACGGGGCTAAGCCAGTTACCGAAGCTGCGGATGTGCAATTTATTGCACGTGGTAGGAGAGCGTTCTGTACGCCTGTGAAGGTGGCTTGTGAAGGCTGCTGGAGGTATCAGAAGTGCGAATGCTGACATGAGTAGCGTTAAAGGGGGTGAAAAGCCCCCTCGCCGAAAGCGCAAGGTTTCCTACGCAACGTTCATCGGCGTAGGGTGAGTCGGCCCCTAAGGCGAGGCAGAGATGCGTAGCTGATGGGAAACAGGTCAATATTCCTGTACCGATCTATAGTGCGATGTGGGGACGGAGAAGGTTAGCTCAGCCGGGTGTTGGATGTCCCGGTTCAAGCGTGTAGTCGTATCCCTTAGGCAAATCCGGGGGAATTAGATGAGGCGTGATAACGAGTCTGCTTGCAGACGAAGTGAGTGATACCCTGCTTCCAGGAAAAGCCACTAAGCTTCAGCTATAGATTGACCGTACCGCAAACCGACACTGGTGCGCGAGATGAGTATTCTAAGGCGCTTGAGAGAACTCTGGAGAAGGAACTCGGCAAATTGACACCGTAACTTCGGAAGAAGGTGTGCCTCTAGTATGTGATCCATTTACTTGGTGAGCAGAATGGGGCCGCAGAGAATCGGTGGCTGCAACTGTTTATTAAAAACACAGCACTCTGCAAAGACGAAAGTCGACGTATAGGGTGTGACTCCTGCCCGGTGCTGGAAGATTAAATGATGGGGTGCAAGCTCTTGATTGAAGTCCCAGTAAACGGCGGCCGTAACTATAACGGTCCTAAGGTAGCGAAATTCCTTGTCGGGTAAGTTCCGACCTGCACGAATGGAGTAATGATGGCCACACTGTCTCCTCCAGAGACTCAGCGAAGTTGAAATGTTTGTGATGATGCAATCTCCCCGCGGAAAGACGGAAAGACCCCATGAACCTTTACTGTAGCTTTACATTGGACTTTGAACAGATCTGTGTAGGATAGGTGGGAGGCTTTGAAGCGGTGCCGCTAGGTGTCGTGGAGCCAACGTTGAAATACCACCCTGGTGTGTTTGAGGTTCTAACCTTGTCCCGTTATCCGGGATGGGGACAGTGTATGGTGGGCAGTTTGACTGGGGCGGTCTCCTCCCAAAGTGTAACGGAGGAGTTCGAAGGTACGCTAAATACGGTCGGAAATCGTGTTGATAGTGCATTGGCATAAGCGTGCTTGACTGCGAGACTGACAAGTCGAGCAGGTACGAAAGTAGGACAAAGTGATCCGGTGGTTCTGTATGGAAGGGCCATCGCTCAACGGATAAAAGGTACTCTGGGGATAACAGGCTGATACCGCCCAAGAGTTCATATCGACGGCGGTGTTTGGCACCTCGATGTCGGCTCATCTCATCCTGGGGCTGTAGCCGGTCCCAAGGGTATGGCTGTTCGCCATTTAAAGAGGTACGTGAGCTGGGTTTAAAACGTCGTGAGACAGTTTGGTCCCTATCTTCCGTGGGCGCTGCAAGATTGAGAGAGCCTGCTCCTAGTACGAGAGGACCGGAGTGGACGCACCTCTGGTGTATCGGTTGTCACGCCAGTGGCATCGCCGAGTAGCTAAGTGCGGAAGAGATAACCGCTGAAAGCATCTAAGCGGGAAACTCGTCTCAAGATGAGTCTTGCCGGGGCCTTGAGCCCCCTGAAGAGTCGTTCTAGACCAGGACGTTGATAGGCTGGGTGTGGAAGCGCAGTAATGCGTTAAGCTAACCAGTACTAATTGCTCGTGAGGCTTGACCCTATAACTTTGAAGTCACGCTGGACATGAAAATGGCCGCGCACATCAAAGAGTAACGGTTGAGTGATTCAAAATAGTTATGCCCGAATGTGGGCGCAATCGAATAAGCTGATTCCGAGGGTATGTCATAGCAATCTCAGGGTATCTACCCAAGCAGATGGTTATGAGATACAATCGCCAAAGACTCTACAAATTGGGTTTGTTGATCCGCCAAGCGGATCAGTAAGCCAACCAGTTAAGCCTGATGACCATAGCGAGTTGGTCCCACTCCTTCCCATCCCGAACAGGACAGTGAAATGACTCAGCGCCGATGATAGTGCGGGTTCCCGTGTGAAAGTAGGTCATCGTCAGGCTATTAATCGAAAAGCCCAAGCAGCAATGCTTGGGCTTTTTCCATTTCCGATTTGATTTGTCGAGGCACCCCGCGGGCTTGAGTCTCTAGCGGTCGAAAACAATGCCGTCGGCGATGCAGATGGCTGCGCTGCGCTGCAAGTCCTGCAGAACCTCAAGCGTCCACGCCTCAATGGTCTGATTGGCGAAATACCGATGCCACAACGCGCCATGCACTTCGGTGCTGGCCAGCCAGGTGTTTAGGTCGGCAAGACTTTGCTGGCGCACTTCGATCAGATGGAATTTCAGCAGGGCCTTGGCCGCATAGCGTGCGTGTCGCAGCGGGTCTTGCCTAAAGCCTTGCAGGCGTCGGCGCGCCTCGGCCACGGCCTTGGGCGTGTCGTCAAAGGCGGGGCCATGGCCGGGAATCACTCGCGCCACCGGCAGACTGGCGATCAGGTCCAGCGTCGCTTCGACCTCATCGAAGCCGGACTCGCCGTTCAGTTCAGGGAAGACGATGCCGAAGCCGTGCTCCCACAAAGCGTCGGCGGAAATCAGCGTGCCGCTCTGCGACTCAAACAGAATCACCGAGTCGGGATCGTGTCCTGGTGCCGCGAGCACATGCCACAGCCCGTTGCCCAGCTTGAGGGTACTGCCTGGCATCAGGCGTTTGTCAGGGTGGAAGCGCTCGCAGCGCTGGCCGGTGGAGCGAAAGCTCAGACGGGCCTCATCCCATTCGCTGGCGGCTTCAAACTGGCCCGGCGGGATCAGCAATGGCGCCCGGAAATGCTCGACCAGCCGGGCATTGCCGCCGCAATGGTCGGAGTGCAGATGCGTATTGAGGATCGCGTTCAGTTGCCGCTCACCCAGTGCCGTCTGCACCAGGCTCAGCGTCTGCTCGGCGTGCGTGCAATAGCCTGTATCAACGACGACGGCGCTATCTTCGCCGTCGCCGATCACGACATTGTTCGACGACAACCAGCCCCGTTGCAGAACGATCAGATCGAGATCCGGAGTCACGAGGAGCGCAGCTCGCGCCGCAGTATCTTGCCGACATTGCTCTTGGGCAGCTCGTCACGGAACTCGATGTACTTGGGGCGCTTGTACGCGGTGAAGCTTTGCTTGCAGTACTCGGCGACGTCTTCCTCGCTGAGGGCCGGGTCCTGCTTGACCACGAAGAGCTTGACCGCCTCGCCGGAACGCTCGTCTGCCACGCCGATGGCGGCGCACTCCAGCACGCCAGGGTGCAGGCTGACGACCTGCTCGATCTCGTTCGGATAGACATTGAAGCCCGACACCAGAATCATGTCTTTCTTGCGGTCGACGATGCGCACATAGCCCTGCTCATCCATCACGCCGATGTCGCCGGACTTGAAGAAGCCATCTGCCGTCATCACCAGAGCGGTCTCATCGGGGCGGTTCCAGTAGCCGGCCATGACCTGAGGGCCGCGGATGCAGATCTCGCCCCGCTCGCCCAACGCCACATCGTGGCCGTCATCGTCACGGATGGCTATGTCGGTGCCAGGCACCGGCAGACCGATGCTGCCGTTGAAGTCATGGATATCCAAGCGGTTGATCGTGGCCACGGGTGCCGTTTCCGATAGGCCGTAACCTTCCACCACCGGGCAGCCTGTGATTTTCAGCCACTTCTCGGCGGTCGATTGCTGCACGGCCATGCCCCCGCCGTTGGAAATCACCAGGCCGCTGAAGTCCAGGCGAGCGAACTCCGCATCATTGGCCAGCGCATTGAAAAGAGTGTTTACCGCTGGGAACAGATTAACCTTGTAGTTGCGCAGCGTGGCAACGAAGCCCGGAATATCGCGTGGGTTGGTGATCAGCAGGCACATCATGCCCAGACGCGCGCCGAGCATATAGCAGGCCGTCAGCGCGAAGATGTGATACAGCGGCAGGGCGCAAACGGTGGTCAGTGCACGGCCACCCAGCTTGTCCAGCATCGGCTTGAACCAGGCCTCGGCCTGCAGGATGTTGGCGATGACATTGCGGTGCAGCAGGGTCGCGCCCTTGGAAACGCCGGTTGTGCCGCCGGTGTACTGCAAAAAGGCGACGTCATCGGGACCGATCTGCACCCGACGTAGTGTCATCGTCGTGCCCTCCGCCAACGCCATATTGAAGCGGGTGACGTGATAGCCGTCGCCGATGGGCAGCCGGTACTCGGGCACCATCTTGCGCAGATGGCGCACGACGAAATTCACCAGTGTGCCCTTCCAGAAACCCAGCAGATCACCCAACGAGGCCACCACCACATGGCGCACCGACGTCTGCTGGATGACTTCCTCCAAGGTACTGGCAAAGTTCTCGAGCACGATGATGGCCTCGGCGCCCGAATCTTTAAGCTGATGCTGCAGTTCCCGCGCGGTGTAGAGCGGGTTGACGTTAACCACCACATAGCCGGCGCGCAGCACGGCGGCAATGGCCACCATGTACTGCAGCACATTGGGCATCATCAGCGCGACGCGCGCGCCCTTGGGCAGACCCTTGGACTGTAGCCAGGCGCCGAGCGCCTGCGACATTTCGTCGATCTGGCCGAAGCTCAGGCGCTTGTCCATGCAGGCGGCAGCGTCCCGGGCTGCGTACTTGCGGAAGGCCTCCTCCAGCAGCTCGACCAGGGAGTTGTAGCCCGGCCCGGTGAGCTCGGCGGGCACGCCCGCGGGGTAACTGTTCAACCAGGGTTTTTGCACATGCACTCCAGGACACTGACGGTCGTTGATAGTCCCTTGTAGCACCCGGCCGCGGCTACGGTAATTGCACTAGGACCCTGTCGCCTCAGGGACAGCCGGCAAACAGGGCGCTGGCCAGGCTGCGTTCCCGTTCACCGATGATGCGCATGAACTCCTGCGAGCCTCGCATCGCCTTGAAAGTGTCGAATCCGGCCTCGAGAAAATGCTGCAGGCTGGACAGCCCCGCCGCCGCGGCCGGCCCGCGCATCATGCGCAGCGCATGGCGCAGCAACGGCTTCGCGGTGTACTCATCGAGCGCCATACCCAACTCGGCGGTCAGGGCGATCTGGCGCTCGCGCGCCAGTGGCTGGCCGGTGGCGCGCCAGGCTGCGGCATAGTGCTCGGCTTTCAACGTTTCGCCGGCAGCGAGCGCTGCCAGATGCTCGGCCATCTGCGTATCGAGCTGTTCGGACAGTGCGTGCAGCTCGGCCAAGGTCAGCACCGTGTGCAACACATCTTTAGGGAAGATCCGCGCCAACGCCGGCACAACCCGCGCAAACTGCGCGTCGCGCTGGCTGAAGTCCTGCGGGCCGTACAGCTCATCGAGAAAGAAGCGCGCCGCGCCCTGATAGCGGGTGCTGGCCAGCAGATCGGCATAGGTGACGGCAAAGCGCTGGCGTTGATAGGCCTTGACCGCCGCCACGGTGCGATTGAGCTGGGCGTCGCCAAGGCGCCGCTGGCGCTCCTGCTCCACCGTCTGCAGGTGCTGCAGAATGCTTTGGGCTGTTTGTTGGGCTGGGGTGAGGGAAGAATTCATTCGGGCTTGGGCTGCGACACGTTTGCATTCTGCCGCGGTGCCCGGCGCGGCGCAGGGCGGCACCGTACCATCAAGGCCTTGGCAACTCCGGCCGCGGGCTCTGATGAATGCGCATTTACAGAAGTTGATCGTGTTGCTGCGCTGGGGCCTTGCCCTGGGTCTGGGCGGCTGGCTCTGGCAGCAGGGCCACCCCATCGGCGCCGCGATGGTGGCGGCCGCCGTGCTGTGGGGTCATGTGTTGATACTGGCGCTGGAGTTCTTGATGCTGCCGGCCATCAACCGCCACGACCCAGCCCCTGCGGCTGGCCTGCGCCAGCATCTGCGCGCCTGGTGGATCGAGTCCCGCGCCTGCTCGCAGGTGTTCGGCTGGCAGCAGCCCTTTGCCTCACGGCGGGAGCCAGATCATTGGCCCGCCGACGCCGCAGGCCGGCGCGGCGTGCTGCTGGTGCATGGCTTCTTCTGCAATCGCGGGTTGTGGAATGACTGGCTGGTGCGGCTGCGCGGCGCCGATGTGCCCGTCATTGCGCTGACGCTGGAGCCGGCGTTCGGATCGATAGACCGCTACGCAGCCGCACTCGAGGCGGCTGTTCAGGAGCTGGAGCGCCGCACCGGCTGCGCGCCGGTGCTGGTGGGTCACAGCATGGGTGGCCTGGCGATACGCGCCTGGTGGCGGGCGCATGGGCACGACACCCGGGTGCACCAGGTGTTGACTCTGGGCACACCGCATGCGGGCACCTTCATGGCTCGCTTCTCGGCGGCCCGCAATGCCGGGCAGATGCGCCTGGGCAGCCACTGGCTCCAGGAACTCGCGGCGCAGGAGTCTGCCGCGATGCGGGCGCTGATGCGCTGCTACTACAGCCACACCGACAACATCGTCTGCCCCGCCAGTTCGGCGGCTTTGGCCGGCGCGCAGCCTATTCATCTGCCGGCCACCGGCCATATCGGTCTGCTGTACGAAGCGCAGGTGTTTGACGACCTGATGCAGTGCCTGCGCCCGCCAGTGAGCTTGTTGTGACGCTCAGGCGGAAGGTGTGTCGCTCAGCACACCGCGGCGTATCTGGTCCAGCTCTATGCTCTCGAACAGGGCCTTGAAGTTACCCTCGCCGAAGCCTTCATTGCCCTTGCGTTGGATCAGCTCGAAGAAGATTGGGCCTATCACTTCCTTGGTGAAGATCTGCAGCAGCAGCTCGTGCGGCGCGCCCTGGTGGGTGGCGCCGTCGATCAGTATGCGCAGGCGCCGAAGTTCGGCAATGTTCTCGCCATGGTTGGGCAGGCGCTTGTCGACCAGATCGAAGTAGGTTTCTATCGTGTCCTGGAAGATCACGCCGGTGGACTTCATGCCTTCCACCGAGCCATAGATGTTGTTGGTGCCCAGCGCCACGTGCTGGATGCCTTCGCCGTGATACAGGTGCAGGTACTCGGCGATCTGGCTCTTGTCATCGCTGCTCTCGTTGATCGGGATGCGGATCTTGCCGCAGGGGCTGGTCATGGCCTTGCTCTTTAGCCCGGTCAGCTTGCCCTCGATGTCGAAATAGCGCACTTCCTTGAAGTTGAACAGGCCCTCGTAGAACTCCGCCCATTCCTTCATGCGTCCGCGGTAGACGTTGTGCGTCAGGTGGTCGATGTAGCCCAGGCCGTGACCGGCCGGGTTGGCCTTCACCGGCTGGCCGCTGGCGTCCAGCATGGGCACGAAGTCGACGTCATAGATGCTGATATTGCCGATCTCACCGGCTGCGGCGCCGTTCTTACCTTGCCAGCGATCGACAAAGTAGATCAACGAGTCGCCAATGCCCTTGATCGCCGGGATGTTCAACTCCATCGGGCCGGTCTTGTTGTCGAAGCCCCAGGCGCCCAGTTCCAGTGCACGCTTGTAGGCAAAGGCGGCATCCTTGACGCGGAAGGCAATCGCGCAGATGGACGGGCCATGCGTGCGGGCAAAGCGCTGCGCGAACGAGTCGGGCTCGGCGTTGATGATGAAGTTGATCTCGCCCTGACGGTAGAGCGTGACGTTCTTGTGGCGGTGCTTGGCCACGGCGGTGAAACCCATGGTCTCGAACAAATGCCCGAGGGCGGCGGGATTGGGGGCCGCGTACTCGATGAACTCGAAACCGTCGGTGCCCATCGGGTTGTCCCAGGGGGTGAATGCCATGTTGGTGCTCCGGTAAGGAAAGAGATGCAAAAGCGCTTGAGATGGCTCAAGACTGTAGGCGCTCAGCGGCGCAGGATTGAAGCCAAATCATGTGCGAATGTGCGTCGCCACGCAGGAATCCTGCAAGAATTGCGGCATGGACAAAGCTATCCAGCTCGATACGATTGATAGACGCATCCTCAGGGCTTTGCAAGTCGATGGCAGAGTGACTTTTGACGCCCTGGCGGCACAGGTCAACCTCTCGGCCTCGGCCGTGTTGCGCCGGGTGCGGCGGCTTGAGGAGTCCGGGGCCATCTCGGCCTATGTGGCCCTGGTGCCGCCCGAACGCGTGGGCCTGGGTCTGACCGCCTACATCAATGTTCGGCTCGAGAAGAACACAGAAAGCCACAAGCGCAACCCGATGGACCTGTTCCGTGCGGCGGTGCAGACCTGGCCCGAGGTGGTGGAGTGCGCGGCGCTGACCGGCGAGATGGACTACATCCTGCGCGTGGTGGTCGAGGACATGGCGCATTACTCGCGCTTCATCACCGACACCCTGCTGCGTCACCCCAGCGTGCAGGACTGCAAGACCAGCTTTGTGCTGGACCGCGTCAAGAACACGACGGCCGTGCCGGTGTGAGCCTTCAGCGCTTGCGCCTTGCGATGGCCACGGCGGCCAAGCCAGCCAGCAGCATCAGCCAGGTCGAGGGCTCGGGCACCACGCCGACAAGGTTGACGTTATCGAGCTCGGCATGGTCGTTGCCGGCGGTCTTCCAGTCGGCATTGATGTAGATGCCCTGCAGCGCGCCCAGCACATTGCTCAGGTCGGCATGGCTGGCGGCAGCCAGTATCGGCAGACCGGTGATCTCGTAACCGATGATCTTCTGCCAGGCCGGGGAGGCCGTCAGCACGGCGGAATACGAGGTCAGGGTGGTGCCGGGAGCGCCGCCGAACCAGGCCAGCAGATTGGCGCCCGACTGCAGCACCAGGGTCGGGAAGATGTCGGCGGTGGCGTCCTTGAGGCTGTCGCTGAGCTCGAAGCTCAAGCTGCCACCGAGAAAGGCGGACTGGTTGCCCAGGAACTTGGCCGGTGCGGCAAACACCGTCCAGCTGAACACATCATTGGTGCTGATGCGCTGCGTGCCGGCCTCGAAGCTGGTGGCCTGGCTGGGGGAGGCGAGATTCAGCAGATTGACGACGCGCCAGTTCTCGGTGTCGGCGTCAAAGCGGCTTTGCACCGGGGCGGGACCCGCTTGAGCAACCGTGGCTGCAATCAGCAGCGAGGCGGCCGCTGCGGTCTTGAACACGTGGCTGAAAGTCATCTGCTGCCCCTGGTTGGCTCAAGCCTCGCAGTGTAGGCCTGCCTTGGGCAGCCGTCACGCCAAGTCTTTGCGTATCAGCACCACGGCCAGCTCATGCCAACCGCGTTCATGGGGCGTGGCGGCATAGGGCGGGGCCGGCCAGTCCCACCGTGTGGAGGGGAACAACGCGCGCATCGCATTGATGTCGCAGTGATAGGGCGGCCCTTCGATACGGCCCTGAGCTGCCGATTCGCGTGGCGCCTGCATGAACAGGGCCAGCAAGCGGCCGCCGGGACGCAGCCAGGCATGGAGCTGGTCCGCGTAGCGGCGCCAATGGTCGGGGTGCAGCGCACACAGGCAGGTTTGCTCGTAGACCAGATCCAGCGGCTGCGCCGGTGCCCAGTTCAGCACGTCGGCCAACTGAACATCCGCCAACAGGCCGGCTGTTGCCAGCCGCTCGCGCACCCGTGCCACGGCCGCCGGCGCGTAGTCCAGCGCGGTCAGCCGGCCCACACCAGCTTCGGCCAGCAGCACGACTTCATGGCCGCTGCCGCAACCGGGCACGGCCACCCGGTCATCGGGGGGTATCAGGCCCTGCGCCAGCCACTGTCTCAGCTGCGGATGGGCCTGACCACGATCCCAAGGCGTCTGGCCCGATTCAAACCGGGCCTGCCAGAAGCCGACGTCGGGGCCATGGCTCATTCCATCTCCAGCAGGGTCGCCAGGGTCGGCCCCTCGGCCATGTTCAGCAACTGGCTGATTTCCTTCACGTCGTCGGGTACGGCTGCGTTGTCCCAGCCGTTGGCGGTGTGGCGCGCCAGCTGAATGGCCAGCTTGACGGTCAGCACCTGGGAGTTGGTGGTCGGCCGGTCGTCGGTGATGCGCACCAGCAACTCCGGCAGATGCCAGGCCTGCATCAGCGAATGCTCAAGGTCGGTCAGCTTGATGTTCAGCACATCGCGCTGGGCGACGGCGCTGCGCAACGTGGAGTCGGCCTGCTGGCGTGCCTGGATGTCCAGTGCCAGCGCCGGCGCATGGCACCACAGCAGCATCTCGGCAAAGTCATGCAGCAGGGCGGCGCTGTAGATCACCGGCGCGTCGTGGTCCATGCGCAATAACGCGAAACCGAGCGCGAAATTGGCCGCCCGCTCGGCCCGCCTGAGTACCTGATACAGACCGTCCAGCGCCTCGGGATGGTCGGCAAAGCGATCTTCCACCGTGGGCTGCGGCCCAAAGTCGCGAAAGAAGGGCGTGATGCCGGTCAGCACCAGGGCGGCGGTGACGGTTTCCGCATCGGTGACGCGGCTGCTCGGCCGGTTGCTGGCCACATGGGCCAGCACCTTCAGCGTCATCAGCGGGTCGCGGGCAATCATCTCGCCCAGCATATTGGCATCGACCGCATCCTCGTTTGCGCGCAGCAGTTCCAGCTCGGTGGCGGTTTCGGCCAGCACGGGAATCTCGGCGTCGCGGAAATAGGCCGTCCACCAGCCCAGATCGGGCAGGGCGCGCGTCAGCGGCGTGAACGGGAGGGCGGCAGTCATGGGCGCGGGTCGAATGGGGGCATCGTGCTACGTCTATCGGGTGGCGCCATGCCCGACTTTAGCGGCCCGGCCCAAAGGCAAGAGCCCCCTGCGCATTTCTGCTCAGGGGGCTCTTGTTTTCATCGGGATCACAGGCGGTTGACGCCAGGCAGGTAACCGATCAGCTCGCCGTCGACGAACAGCGCGCCTTCTGGGGCGCCTGCTTCGGCGTAGAACTCGACCACGGGGGCCTTGGTTCTGCGCTCCAGCAAGTTCATCTTGGCGGCCAGCTGTGCCAGCATCGTGCTGGCGGCTTGCAGCAGCAGCGCCAGGGTGCGGCGCCAGCTCGGAGTTGTGGCCAGTGCGTCGGGCCAGCGGGGCAATGTCGTGCGTGTCATGTCAGGTCTCCGGTGGGTCCGGGGCAGGGCTTGCTGCCTTCAAGGACCGTTGTCGTCTATCGGTTTGGCGAGTTGCTTGAGCTCGAAGCGCAGCAGTTGCTTGGTCTGCTGGCGCTGGCCCTGCACGGGAGTTCCGTGAGAACCTGCGCGTCGAAACAAGCTCGGGGCAACCAGCGGATTGCGTGGCTTGCCATAGGTCTTGCCCTTGGCAATGACCGGACGGGGGGCAGTGAATACGGCCATCAAAACTCCTTGTACTGCCCCTGCGGGGCGTCATCCATTCGCGCGGTAACGCGGGCTGCAAAAGCACCACGGCCCGGGGCAGTGATGCATCCCGGGCCGTGTGGTGATCAAGGGTGAGCGTGATTGCTCAGCGTTGTCGCCATCGCGGTCGGGCCGGGGCTGCCCCATCTCGGGTGCCTTCGATCAGCGACTCGAACACCTCGGCCGTCAGCGGCTGATTCAGCGCTGGGCGGCAAACAAAGCGATTCAGGGTCGTCGAAGACATGGGGCGGCCGGTCTCGGGGCTGGAGGTGGAAGGGCGGGGATCGCTGCGGTACTGCACTGCAACTTGCGCAAATGATAAACGATTGATTATCTTGCGCAAGTGCTTTTTATCGACTGACACAAAAAAGTTCAGCGCTTGTTCTTCAGCGGCGCCACGGCCTGCTGCAGCTTGCGCCATTCATCGACATCGTTCTTGGCGCTGGCGGCCGGGGCGGCTGGCGCCGCACCGGGCCTGCGCACGCCGGGCGCCAGCGTAGGTGTCGGGGGCGCCGGCGGTGTTGGCGCGCTGGGCGGTGTCAACACCTCGCCCAGCAGGTCCAGCAGACGGGTGCGGGCGCGCTGCGGGTGGCGGCGGTAGTAGGTCAGCACCAGACCGACGATGAAGCGCTCGTCGTCGTCTTGCGGCATGCTGGGCTGGGTGTCGGCCATCGGGGGCACGCCGGGTGGCGCCAGGGTGGTGGCACCCTTGGAGGCCTGGTTCTGTGTCAGGCCGTGGTCCTGATCCATCCAGCCTATCGGCTTGTGGCACAGTTGCTCGAACTGGCGCGCCAGGCGTTCGCCGATCTGGCGTGAGCGGCCCTTGATCTGGCTCCAGTAGCTGGGTTGTATCTGCAATCGCTCGGCGAAACGCCGCTCCAGGCCGCGCAGGGTGGCGGCATCGGGGTGTTTGATGGTGGCGCTGACGAACTCTTCGAACAGGACGAGCGCATTGTCCAGACGGATCTGGGCCACGTCCTTGGGGGCGGAATACATATGCGTATGATAAAGCTGCGTTGTCCTGGCCCCGTTTTGCTTTCGGTCCGACCTCAAGGAGTCTCCATGAAGATGCTGCTTGCGTTGTTTGTTGCCGGGTGGCTTGCGGTGGGCCCGGCCACCGCCGCCGAGCGCAGTCTTGATAAAGAAGTCGTGATCAATGCCAGCCTGGACCAGGCCTGGGCTGCCTGGACGACGCGCGAGGGCATCACCAGCTTCTTCGCGCCCGATGCACAGATCGAGGCCCGCGTCGGCGGCGCCTTCCACATCTACATCGACCCGGGTGCCACGCCAGGGAACAAGGGTGCCGACGATATGCGCTTCATGGCCCTGCAGCCCAAACGCATGCTGTCCTTCGACTGGAATGCGCCGCCCAGCCTGCCCGAGGCGCGCCAGCAGCGCACCTTCGTCGTGCTGCGCTTCGAGCCGGTCGATGACAAGCAGACCCGCGTCAGGCTGCACCACACCGGCTGGGGCGATGGCGGCGAGTGGGACAAGACCTATGCCTACTTCGACCGCGCCTGGGGCGGCGTGCTGGGCAATCTGAAGACCCGCTTCGAGACCGGCCCCAAGGATTGGGCGCCGTGGCTGGCGCAGCTGGAGGCCTACCGCGCCCAGGCCAAGGCCGCCGCGGCCGCCTCGGCGCCGAAATAATTCATTGCGGGACAGACCTTGGGCGAAGCCCGAGCTCTGTCCCCAACTGATTGGACGCTACTCTTCCTCGTGCACGTGGTGTGCCGACACCAGCTGGGCCTGGGTGTTCGGCGGCACCGGCTCGTAGTGCGACAGCAGCAGCGTGTAGCGCCCCTGGCCGCTGGTCATCGAATTGAGCCGGGTCTGGTAGCTGCTCAGCTCCGACATCGGCGCCTGCGCCTGCACCGTGATGCTGCCCGGCACCAGGGTGCGCGTGCCGTTGATCTGCGCGCGCCTTGAGGCGAGGTCACCGGTGATGTCGCCCATGGCCGCATCGGGCGCGGTGATGTCCACATGGACGATGGGCTCCAGGATCAGGGGCCTGGCCTCGCGCACCGCCGCCATCAAGGCCTTGCGGCCGGCGGCGATGAAGGCAATTTCCTTGCTGTCCACCGAATGGTGCTTGCCGTCAAAAACGACCACGCGCAGATCGACCAGCGGATAGCCGGCGATCACGCCCGTCTCCAGCACCTGGCGCACGCCTTTTTCCACCGCCGGCATGAACTGACCCGGTATCGTGCCGCCCTTGACCTCATCGGCAAACTCGAAGCCGGCGCCGCGCGGCAGCGGCTCGATGCGCAGATAGACCTCGCCGAACTGGCCGGCGCCGCCGCTCTGCTTCTTGTGCCGGTGGTGGCCCTCGGCCGGGGCCGAAATCGTCTCGCGGTAGGCGATGCGCGGGGGCCGGGTGTTGACCTCGAACTTGTAGGCCTCGCGCAGGCGCTCCAGCAGCATGCGCAGGTGCAGCTCGCCCAGGCCGTAGACGATGGTCTCGTTGGTCGAGCCAGAGCGCTCGATCTTCAGGCAGGGGTCTTCATCCACCAGTCGGGTGAGGATTTCCCACAGCCGCTGCTCATCGCCATGGCGCTTGGGCTCGATCGCAAGGCCGTGCACGGGCTCGGGGAACTGTATCGGCAGCAGGTGGATGTGGTCGTCTTCGGCGGCGTCGTGCAGCACCGCGTCGTAGTGCAGTTCATCGACCTTGGCGATGGCGCACAGATCGCCGGGCAGCGCATTCGTGACCTCGACATGCTCCTTGCCCTGCAGCATGAACAGATGGCCGACCTTGAACGGTTTGCGGCCATCGCCGACATAGAGCAGGCTGTTGCGGCTCAGGGTGCCCTGGTGCACGCGCACGATGCCCATCTTGCCGAGATAGGGGTCCATATTGACCTTGAACACATGGGCCAGCACATGCAGGGCCGGATCGGGCTCGGCATGCAGCGGCTTGGCGGCCTCGCCCTCGCCCTTGACGAACTGCGGCGGGTTGCCCTCGGCCGGGTTGGGCAGCAGGCGCACGATCACGTCCAGCAGCTCGGCCACGCCGGCACCATTGCGCGCCGACATGAAGCAGACCGGGATCAGATGGCCCTCGCGCAGCGCCTGCTCCAGCGGCGCGTGCAGCTCGGAGGCATCGACATCGCCGTCATTCAGATAGCGATCGACGAAGTCCGGGTCCACCTCGACGACCTGCTCGACCAGGGCGCGGTGGGCCTCGTCCACCGACGAGAAGTCGGCCGCGCCGCTGGATTGGAAGAAGCAGTCGGCCACCGCCGTGCCGCCGCCCGAGGGCAGGTTCAGCGGCAGGCACTCGCGGCCGAAGGTCTCGCGTATCTGCGCCAGCAGCGCCGGCAGGTTGACGCCAGGCGCCTCGATCTTGTTGACGATGATCAGGCGCGCCAGGCCACGCTGGGCGGCGGTTTCCATGAATCGGGCGGCCATCAACTCGATGCCGGTCTGGGCGTTGATGACGATAGCCGCGGTGTCTACCGCCTCCAGTGCTGGCAGCGACTGGCCGATGAAATCGGGCGCTCCGGGGGTGTCGATCAGGTGGATGCGGGTGCCCTGGTGCGTCAGATGGACCAGGCTGGTCTGCAGCGAATGCTGCATGCGGCGCTCCAGCGGATCATGGTCGCTGACGGTCGAGCCCTTCTCGACGCTGCCCGGGGTGGAGATGGCGCCCGCCTTGTGCAGCAGGGCCTCGATCAGGGTGGTTTTACCGGCTGCAGCGGGGCCCACCAGGGCGAGGGTCCGTATCGCTGCAATGCCGGGATGCGTGCTTGAAGACATGAGCACTCCTTGCAGCCCTCCGGGCTGCGTGACCAGCGTGGCTAGGCAGGTCTGAGCGCGTCTCTCAATCGGGGCGTGTTCACGGCCTGATGTGGCTTGAGCGTAAGGGATACGCTCAAGCGGCACAAGCCGAGTTTGCACCACGGCGAGAATCAGGCCGGCGCCGTTGCCCCGGCGTTGCTGCCGCCCCACCAGCGCCGCGGGGCCGGCTGGCCGGTGAAGCCATAGTCCACCTGCGGGGCCCGGCCGCTAACGATGTCGGCCACCGCCGCGGCCGAGCCGCAGCTGTGTGTCCAGCCCAAGGTGCCGTGGCCGGTGTTGAGGAACAGGTTGCCAACCGCGCTGCGGCCGATGTACGGCAGGTTGCTGGGCGTGGCCGGGCGCAGGCCGGTCCAGTACCGGGCGCCCCGGCCATCGGTCATGTTCGGGAACAGCTCGCGCACGCGCCGCACGATGGCCTCGCAGCGCAGCAGGTTGAGATCGGTGTTGTAGCCATTGAGCTCGGCCGTGCCGGCAATGCGCAGCCGGTCGCCGAGGCGCGAGAACACCAGCTTGTACTCGTCGTCGGTCAGCGACACGCTGTAGGACTGCTCGGGTGCGGTGACCGGCAGGGTGACCGAGTAGCCCTTGGCCGGATAGATGTTCAGCGAGATGCCCAGATCGCGGGCCAGGCCGCGGCTGAACGAGCCCAGGCACAGCACATAGGCATCGGCACGCTCAGTGCGCACCACGCCCTGCGCGTCGGCCACCTGCACGCCCGTCATGACCTGACCCTCGCGCTGCACGCACAGGATGCGGGTGTCGTACAGAAAGCGCACGCCCTGCTGCTGCGCCAGGCCGGCCAGGCCCTGGGTGAAACGGTGGGCGTCACCCGACTCGTCGCTGGGCGTCATGCTGCCACCGACGATTTTTGAGCGGCATTGCGCCAGCGCCGGCTCGATGGCCACGCATTCGTCGGCGCTCTTCATGTCCAGCTCGCAGCCCTGCTCGCGCATCAGCCGGGCCGGCGCCTGCGCGTCGTCGAATTCGCGCTGGCTGGTGTAGAAGTGCAGGATGCCTTCAGTCAGCTGGTCGTACTGCAGGCCGGTGCGCTGGCGCAGGCTTTGCAGCTGGCCGCGGCTGTACAGGCCCAGACTGACGATCTGGCGGATGTTGTGGCGGGTGCGGGCCGGCGTGCATTCGCGCAGGAACTGCAGGCCCCAGCGCCACTGCGCCGGATCGGCACGCAGGCGGAACAGCAGCGGCGCGTCTTCCTTCATCAGCCACTTCAAGACCTTGAACGGAGCGCTCGGGTTGGCCCAGGGTTCGGCGTGCGAGACCGACACCTGGCCGCCATTGGCGAAGCTGGTTTCCATCGCAGCGGCCGGCTGGCGGTCTATCACCGTCACCTCATGGCCGGCCTCATGCAGATACCAGGCGGTGGTCACGCCGGTCACGCCGGCGCCAAGAACGATTACTTTCATGGAGAACTCTCATCGGGTTTGAGCAAAGCAAACGAGATGACGCATTCCGAAAAACAGGTGAGCGCGCGCATCTCGCGCCGCTCCCCCTGTCCTTGGTACCTGAGAGATTCCGCAAAAAAGCGTTGCCGCCTTGCGTTGCTCCTTCGGTGGGGTGCAGACCTTGCGTCTGCGCCCTCTCTCCAGTTCGGCTGTGAATGGAAACAGTACGGGGCCTGAGCGAGTATGGGAGCTTGCGCCTTCGGCGGCAGGCCAGCGTGTTTGACGCCTGCCTGCTCTCTCCTGTGTTCCGGGGCGCAGTGTAGCGGGGGCCGGCTGGCAGCGTCAAACCGGGGCCATCACGGACGACGAAAAACCGTGCACACTGCGCGGCTGAATCAAAGGCCTCGGGGAGGGGAGCGATGTTCGATCTGGACGCCTATCTGCAGCGCATCGGCTACACGGGCGAGCGCGCGCCCAGCCTGGCCGTGCTGCGTGCCGTGCACCGCGCCCATGCGCTGAGCATTCCGTTCGAGAACCTGGACATCCTGCTCGGCCGTCCGATTCGCATTGACATTGACAGCGTCCAGGCCAAGCTGGTGCGAGCCCGGCGCGGCGGCTACTGCTTCGAGCAGAACCGCCTGCTGGCCGAGGCGCTGCAGGCGCTGGGCTTCGAGCTGCAGACCTTGATTGCCCGCGTGCGCTATCGCGCGACGACGGTGCGGGCGCGCACGCACATGATGCTGCTGGTGCAGATAGCCGGTCAGCCCTGGCTGGCAGACGTCGGCTTTGGTTCGCAGGGGCTGATGCAGCCCATGGTGCTGGTCGAGGCCGAGGAGCAGCGCATAGGCCTGTGGCGCTACCGGCTGATGCGCGAGGGCCCGCTGTGGGGGCTGCAGGTCTGGGAGGGGCAGCAGTGGACCGATGTCTACATCTTCTCGCTGGAGCCACAGATCGCGGTCGACTACGAGCAGGCCAACTACTTCACCGCCACCCACCCCGACTCGCGTTTCACCTTCACCCTGGTGGCGGTGCGCAGCACGCCCGAGCGGCGCTATCTGCTGCGCAATCTGGAGCTGAGCATCAACGAAGGCCAGGGCGCGCAGATCTCGCACCGGCTGCGCGATCAGGATGAGTTGCTGGACGTGCTGGCCACCACCTTCGGTCTGCAGTTTCCGGCCGGCACGCGCTTCAAGTTCATCGAGCCCTGATCCCCCGCAAATCGGGGGTGTGGCGAGCGTAGCCAGCGCCTAGTGTTAGCGATGCGCTGTTGCCCGTCGATGGAGCGCCCCCATGAAGCTGCTGCTGCCCCAAGTCCTTCATCGTTCACTGTTGGCCTCGGCCCTGTTCGCGGCGCTCGCACCTCCGGCCGCAGCCACCGACTTTGTCTTCAGCAGCGGCTTATACACCCCCGGCGTGACCGCGCCCCAGCCGCTGCTGCTGGGTGACGCGCTGCAGATCAACGCTGGCGGCAACAAGTTCTTCAGCGGCATCAGCTTCAGCAACCTCAGCGGCAAGGTGAACTGGAACACCACCGACTCGCTGTTCCTGCAGAGCGGGGCGCTGATCAGCAACGCCGGCCTGTGGGATGCGCGCAGCGACAACGCCCTGGTCAACAACGGCGGCGCCACCTCGACGTTCAACAACAGCGGTATCTTCCGCAAGAGCGCCGGCGCCGGCAGCAGCAGCGTCGGCAGCATTGCCTTCATCAACAGCGGCACGATAGACGCGCAGACCGGTTTCATTGACTTTGGCGGCGGCAATGCCACCTTCAACGCCGGCACGCAGTTCACCGGCGCGGGCCTGACGCGCATCACCAACAACGCCGTCTTCAACGGTGCCTTCACCGCGGCGAATCTGCTGCTGCAAGGGGGCACGTTCACCGGCGGGGCGGCGCAGATCGGCGGTGCCGCGTCCTTGGCCGGCGGGGTGCTCACCGGGGGCTGGACGGTGGCCGGCGGTCAGACCCTGCTGGGCGTAGGTGGCGGCAACAAATTCCTGAGCGGCGCTGCCCTGACCAATCAGGGCAGCCTGCTGTGGCAGACCACCGATTCGCTGTTCCTGCAAAGCGGCTCGGTCCTGGACAACCAGGGCCTCTTTGAACTCCAGGCCAGCGCCAGCCTGGTCAACAACGGCGGGGCGACGCCAGGCTTCACCCACAGCGGCACCCTGCGTGCGCTGACCGGGCAGACCGGCACCCTGGGCAGCATTGCCTTCGTCAGCAATGGCGGCACGATGGATGCGCAGGGCACGCTGAACTTTGCCGGCGGCAACGCCAGCTTCAACGCCGGCTCGCAGTTCACCGGCGCCGGCGTGAACCGGATCACCAACAATGCCAGCTTCAATGGCGCCATCGGTTCCAGCAATCTGCGCCTGGAGAACGGCACCTACACGGGCGGTGGCGCGGTCATCTCCGGTACGGTGGCCTTTCTGGGCGGCGTGATCACCGGCAGCTGGGAGCTGGGCGCCGGCCAGACCCTGCTGGGCCAGGACGGGGGCAATAAATTCCTCAGTGGCGCCGCCCTGGTCAACAAGGGCCAGTGGCTGTGGCAGAGCGGCAATTCGCTGTTCCTGCAGAGCGGCAGCCTGCTGGACAACCAGGGCAGCTTCGTGATGAGCACCGGCATGTCCCTGGTCAACAACGGCGGGGCGACCTCCAGCTTAATCAACAGCGGCACGCTGAGCGTTGCCGGCGGGCAGGGCGGCACCGTCGGCAGCATCGCCTTCGTCAACAACGGCGGCACCCTCGAAGTGGCTGGCAGCCTGAACTTTGCCGGTGGCAATGCCACCTTCAACAGCGGCACGAAGTTCCTCGGGGCAGGCGTCAATCTGATCAGCAACAATGCGCGCTTTGTCGATGACTTCCAGTCGCAGAACCTGCGCCTGGCCAATGGCGCCTTCATCGGCGGCGACGGCAGTGCGGGCTCCAAGGTGGTGGTCGGCGGCATGGTCGAGCTCACCGGCGGCTTCCTGACAGGCAGCTGGGAACTGGCCGCCGGCCAGACCATCGCGGGCCAGAGCGGCGGCAACAAATTCCTCAGCACGGTCACTCTGGTCAACAAGGGCACCCTCGCCTGGCAGACCCCCGATTCGCTGTTCATGCAAAGCGCCGCCCTGCTGGACAACCGGGGCCTGTTCGACGCACAGGCCGGCATGACCCTGGTCAACAACGGTGGCAGCACCCCGACCTTCAACAACAGCGGCACCCTGCAGGTGGCGGCCGGCCAGACGGTCAACGTCGGCAGCATCGCCTTTGTCAACGACGGCGGCCTGCTGAAGGTGGGCAGCGGTGGCCTGCTGAACTTCGTCGGCAACAACGCCAGCTTCAACACCGGCACTCAGATGAGCGGTGCGGGCGTGGTGGCCATCAACGGCAATGCGGTCTTTTCCGGCGAGATCGGCAGCAGCAATCTGTCGCTGCGCAACGGCGGTTTCACCGGCTCGGCGGCACGGCTGAGCGGCGCGGCCGAGTTCAGCGGCGGTTTCCTGGTCGGCGGCTGGGAGATCGCGCCGGGCGCCACCCTGAGCGGCGTCAACGGCGGCAACAAATTCCTCAGCACCGTCACCCTGACCAACAAGGGCACGCTGGCCTGGGCCACCGGCAACACGCTGTTCCTGCAAAGCAGCGCCCAGCTGATCAACGAGGGCCTGCTGGACGTGCAGGCCGATATGAGCTTTGTCAACAATGGCGGCGCCACCCCCAGCATCGTCAACCAGGGGCGGCTGGTGAAGTCGGCCGGTGTCGGCACCATGGCCATAGGCGGCGGCTTGGCCTTCAGCAACCCGGGCGTGATGGAGGTGCAGTCGGGCACGATACTGCTGCCGACCAACTTCAACAATCCCGGCACGATGATGGGCACCGGCGCCTTCTCGACCAACCAGCTGACGAATACGGGCCATCTGGCGCCGGGCAGCTCGGCCGGCACCTTGACCTTGAACGGCAACTATCTGCAGACCGGTGCCGGCAGCTTCGACGTCGAACTGGCCAGCAGCCTGGCCTTCGACCGCTTCCTGATCAATGGCACGGCCAGCCTCAATGGCACCCTGGCCCTGCATTGCATCGCCGGCTGCGCGCTGAGCAATGGCGATGAGTTCGTGATACTCGACGCCACCGGCCAGATGACGGGCGCCTTTGCCAGCGTCAGCGTCGATGGCTTCGGCCAGGGCTTCCAGTACGACGTGGTCTATGACTACAACCAGGATCTGGTCAAGCTGACGGTGCTGCAGGTGGGGGCCGTGCCCGAGGTGCCGACCTGGGCGATGCTGCTGGGTGGGGTGGGGCTGTTGGCCCTGCGTCGGCGCAAGGCCATCTGAGTCACTGGAACGCCACTTCTGCGAAGCTGCGCAACTTGCGGCTGTGCAGCTGATCCATCCGCTGCTGGCGCAGCAGCTCAATCGCGCGAATGCCTATCTTCAGGTGCTGGTCCACCCGCTCGCGGTAGAAGTGATTGGCCATGCCGGGCAGCTTGATCTCGCCGTGCAGGGGCTTGTCGCTGACGCACAGCAGGGTGCCGTAGGGCACGCGGAAGCGGAAGCCGTTGGCGGCGATGGTGGCGCTCTCCATGTCCAGCGCGATCGCGCGGCTCTGGCTGAAGCGGCGCTCGGGCGTGGTGGCCTGGCCGCGGAAGGGTAAGAGCTCCCAGTTCCGGTTGTCGGTCGAGGCCACGGTGCCGGTGCGCATGATGCGCTTGAGCTCATAGCCCTGCAGCTGGGTCACCTCCTCGACGGCTGTTTCGAGCGCCTGCTGCACCTCGGCCAGCGGCGGTATCGGCACCCACAGCGGCAGGTCCTCGTCCAGCACATGGTCCTCGCGCACATAGCCGTGGGCCAGCACATAGTCGCCCAGCGCCTGCGAGTTGCGCAGGCCGGCGCAGTGGCCCAGCATCAGCCAGGCGTGCGGGCGCAGCACGGCGATGTGGTCGGTGATGGTCTTGGCATTGGCCGGGCCGACACCGATATTGACCATGGTGATGCCGCTGCGGTCTTCGCGTATCAGGTGGTAGGCGGGCATCTGCGGCAGGCGGGGCAGTATCACGCCCAGTTCGTCGCCGGGCCGGGCGGCCAGGCCCTTGCGCCGCGTCACCACATTGCCGGGCTCGACGAAGGCGATGTACTCGTGGCCGTCGTCCTGCGCCATCAACTCATGGCCCATGCGCACGAACTCGTCGATGTAGAAGGCGTAGTTGGTGAACAGCACGAAGTTCTGGAAGTGCTCGGGCACGGTGCCGGTGTAGTGGCGCAGCCGGTGCAGCGAATAGTCCACCCGCGCGGCGGTGAACAGCGCCAGCGGCTGGGCCTCGCCGGGTGCGGGCTCGAAGGTGCCATTGGCAATGCCGTCGTCCATCGCCGCCAGGTCGGGCAGGTCGAACAGATCGCGCATCAGCTTGCGGCGCTCGGGCGTCAGCGAGCCTTCCAGATGGTCATGCTCGGCCAGCGAGAAGTGCACCGGTATCGGCTGGGTGCTGGTGCCTATCTCCAGGGCCACGCCATGGTTCTTCAGCAGCAGGGTGAATTGCTCGGCGTAGTAATGCTCGAACAGCTCGGGCCGGGTCAGCGTGGTCTCGAAGGTGCCGGGCCCGGCAACAAAGCCGTAGCTGAGCCGCGAATCGGCGCGGGCCACCGTGTCGGTGTGCACGCGCACAAAGGGGTAGCAGGCACGCACCCGCTGGGTGAAGGCCTCGCCGGCGACGAAGCGCTGCAGGCTGTCGCGCAGGTGGGCGACGCTCTGCTCGTAGATCAGCCGCGCCTGGGCCAGCGCGGCCTGGGGGTCATCGAAGCGGGTCGGGGCGACGAACAGGCCGGTGTCGGCATGGGGTGAGTGGTGCTTTCTCATGCCCTCGATTGTGGCCGCTGGTCCGCAGCTCGTGCCAGCCAGTAGTCGCGCTCGCCGGTGCCCATGGCTATGTCCAGCAGCTCGCGGGGGTCCATCTGGGCCAGCGCCCGGGCATCGGCGCGGCGGCGTTGGGCTTGCTGCAAGGCTTGGTACAGGGTGGACAGGAACTTCATGACAACTCCTCAATGATGAGCCGTCATCTTGGTATTTGCCCTAGTATTTGGGAAGTTGAATCATCTGATCTCATAATTCAGAAATCCTGATGCGTAGCCTGAACCTGGACCAACTCCGCACCCTTGTCGCGATTGCCGACCTGGGCACCTTCGCCGCCGCCGCCCAGGCCCTGCATCTGGCCCCGCCAACGGTGAGCCTGCACATCAGCGAGCTGGAGTCGCGCCTGGGCGCGCCGCTGCTGCTGCGCGGCGGCCGCAAGGTGCTGGCCACGGCGGCCGGCGCGGCGCTGGTGGAGCGCGGCCGGCAGCTGCTGCGCGACAGCGAGGACGCGATCGATCTGGTGCAGCGCCATGCCCAGGGCCGCGTCGGCAAAGTCAGGCTGGGCACTTCCACCGGCGTGGTCGTGCACCTGCTGCCCCAGGTGCTGGAGGCGCTGGCGCGGGCCCATCCGGGCATCGACGTCGAGGTCAGCGTGCTGGGCTCCAGCGACACGCTGCGGCGCCTGGCCGCACGGCAGCTGGAAATAGGCATCGTCACCCTGCCGCAGCCGGGCACGGTCGAGCTGCCCGTCACGCCCTGGCGCAGCGACCCGATGATGGCCTTTCTGCCACAGGCCTGGGAGGCCCCCGAGGCGGTGACGCCGGCCTGGCTGGCCGAGCGTCCACTGGTCTTCAATGACAGTGGCACGCGCATGTTCCGGCTGACCATGGAGTGGTTCGGTCAGGCCGGCTTCAGCCCGACGGCGCGCATCGAGCTGAACTACACCGAGGCGATGAAAAGCCTGGTGGCCGCCGGCTATGGCGCGGCTCTGCTGCCGGTGGAGCAGCCGCTGGCCGAGGCGCTGCAGATCGCCGCCCAGCAGCGCCTGCAACTGCGCCCGCTGCAACCGGCGCTGCAGCGCGAGCTGGGCCTGGTGCATCTGGATGCCCCGCTGCTGCCTGCGGCAGCCCTGCATGTGCTGGAGACCCTGAAGGACTTCGGCGGGTAGCAGGGATTGCATCCGGACGACCGAAATCAAGCCTGGCGGTGGAACTCCACCGTCACCGTCAGGCCTTTGCCATCAAGACCTGGCCCCAGGCGCACGGTCGCGCCATGCCGGGCGGCGGCGCGCTCGACGATAGCCAGGCCCAGGCCGCTGCCCGGTTGCTCCTGGTCAAGCCCGCGAAAGAAGCGCTCGAACACCTTCTGGTGCAGTTCCTCGGGTATGCCCGGCCCCTGGTCGGCCACGCTCAGGCAGACCGAGTCGCCGTCGCTGTCGATCTGCAGCAGCACGCGGCTGCCCGAGGGGGAGTACTTGACGGCGTTGTCCACCAGGTTATCGATCAGCGAGCCCAGGCTTTCGCGGTTCATCAGCATGGTGCAGCTCTCGGGTGCCAGCAGCTCGACATAGGTGTTGCGGCGCACGGCCAGCTGGCTGGCGAGCAGGATGCGGTCGCGGGTCAGCGCCACCAGATCATGCTCGCGCAGGTCCATGGCCTCGGCATCGCCGCCGGAGCGCGCCAGCGCCAGCAGCTGGTGCACCGTGTGTGTGGCGCGGCGCACGCCCTCGACCAGGCGCTGCGTGCTCTCGGCCTTGCGCGCAGCCTCCGGCGATTGCTGCAGCGACTCGGCGTTGAGCTGTATCACCGCCAGCGGCGTCTTCAACTCATGGGCGGCATCGAGCAGGAACTCGCGCTCGCGCTCCAGCCGGTCCTGCAGCCGTGCCATCAGCGCATTGACCGAGTTGACCACCGGCGCCAGCTCCACATAGGCCGAGGGGTGCAGCGGCGACAGGTCCTTGGCCGAGCGCCGCGCGATCTGCTTGGCCATGCGGCGCAGCGGCCCGAAGCCGGTGCGCAGCAGCAGCCAGGCCACGGCCAGCATCAGCGGCAGGCTGTAGAACAGCGGCCGCGCGTAGTAGGCCAGGCCCTGCAGGCTGAAATGCCAGGCGCCAGGCACCTCCTGCCAGCGCCGCACCACGATGCCCTGTTCGGGCGAGCGGGCCTCGACATACAGCCACTTGTCGTCGCTGGCGAAGTGCCGCACATCGGGAGGCGAGCGATCGCCCAGGCCCTGGGGCCCGAAGCGATGAAGCAACCGCTCGCCTTGCCAGACCTGCAGCTCGATGATGGGTGGCTCGTAGCCCATCTCCTGCCACTCCTGGGCGCGCAGCCGCTCCAGTTCGGCCAGCATGGCATGCAGCTTGTCCGGTTGATCCAGCCACAGCTGGGTCTGCAGCCGCACATGCTCGGCCCAGACATGGTTCCAGGCCTGGCCGTTGCGGGCATGGACGATCTTCACGTCGTAGATCTCGCGTGCCATCAGGCCGCACCAGACCAGCAGCACCACGCCGAAGAAGGCACCGAAGGTGCGCTTGAGCAGCGATTTGCTGGGCGCTGCCGCGGTCGCCGATGGCTGGGTCCGCATCAGGATTTCTCGATCACGAAGCCGACGCCGCGCACGGTGCGGATATAGCCCTCGCCGATCTTCTTGCGCAGATTGAACATGTGCACGTCCAGCGCATGGCTGTCGGCATGCAGCAGGGCACGGGCCTCCAGTTCGCGGCGCGCGACCACACGATCGGGTTGCTTGAGCAGGGCCAGCAGGATGGAGAACTCGGTCTTGGACAGATTGATGGCCTGGGCCTCACGCGGGCCTTCTCGCTGACTGTCGCGGACAAGCACCATGCGGCGCTCGTCCAGGCGCAGGTCCTTGATGCGCCACTCATGCACCTCGTCGGGAGCTGCCATGAGGCCGGAGCGGCGGGCCACCGCGCGCAGCCGCGCCAGCAGCTCGACGCCGGCAAAGGGCTTGACCAGGTAGTCGTCGGCGCCGCTGTCCAGCCCGTGCAGCCGGTCCTCGATGCCGTCGCGGGCGGTGATGACAAGTATGGGCAGCTGCTTGTCGTGCTGGCGGGCGCTGCGCAGCAGGTCCAGGCCATTGCCGTCGGGCAGGCCCAGGTCCAGCAGCATGGCGTCGAACTGCTGCTCGCCGGTCCAGTAGCGGGCGTCGGTGGCACGCCGCACCCAGACCACTTCATGACCGGCATCCTGCAGCAGGGATTGCAGCGAGCGACCCAGCTCCAGGTCGTCTTCTACTAGGCAGACTCTCATGCTGCCGACTCTAGCAAGGCTTGCATTAATTCAATCTTAAGAATGTCTTGAGGCTTTCTGGATGCAGAAGCGTGGATAGTTACTACCGGTTGCGTACCAATCTCGGGCGCGCCGAACCGGACTGCACCAGGGGACACCGTGCGCGTACTCAAAGCGTTGATCGTGGGGGGGATGATCGTAGCCGGAGGGCTTGCCACGGCGGCCGCACCGAAACCCTTTGTGCCCAGCCCGACCCAGTTCGACCAGCTGTTTCCGCAGCGCATTGCCTTCTACACCTACGAGGGTTTTGTGCAGGCGCTGGCGGCCTACCCCGGCTTTGCCGACTCGGGCGACGAGGCGGTGAACCGCCGCGAGATGGCGGCCTTCCTGGCCCACATCGCCCACGAGTCGGACCAGCTGCGTGCGGTGCGCGAATACAACCAGGCCAATTACGACAGCTACTGCCGGACCGGCCCCGACGAGTCCTGTGCCCCGGGCCGCCAGTACTACGGCCGCGGACCGATACAGCTGTCCTGGAATTTCATGTACCTGGCCGCCGGCCGGGCCCTGGGCCTGGACCTGTGGGCCGAGCCGGAGCTCGTCGCCAAGGACCCCAAGATTGCCTGGCAGACCGCCGTCTGGTACTGGATGACGCAGGTCGGCCCCGGCAGCATGAGCCCGCACCAGGCCATCGTCAGCGGCGCCGGCTTCGGCCAGAGCACCCGCAGCATCAATGGCGTGATCGAGTGCGACAAGCCCGGTGATGCCGCGGCCACCGCCAAGCAGGCCCGGCGTGTCGGTTTCTACCTCCGCGCCGCGGCCCTGTTCGAGGTTGCCCCCGGCCCGCAGCTCACCTGCTGAGCGCTGAAGCATCCCGCCCATATCGATACCAACAGAGGAGACAAGCATGCAGCATCAACCTTTCCAACGACAGCCGGGCGCCCTGACGGCCTGCGCCGCCGCCGTCACCGCCCTGCTCTGGGCCTCGCTGGCACCCGCCGCCTGGGCCCAGGACACCAAGGCGGAACAGGAAGCCAAGGAGAAGAAAGAGCAGAACGCCGGTCAGCCCAAGGAGCTGCCGCAGATCACCGTCACCGCCACCCGGGTCAATACCAGCCTGCTGAAGACGCCGGTGGCGGTGACGGCGCTGAAGGGGGACGATCTGGTGCGCGACAACGTCAAGGAGCTGATGAACCTCAGCGGCATGGTGCCCAATCTGCAGTTCGGCCTGTCCAATGGCGACTCGGGCGTGCAGATCTCGATCCGCGGCGTGACCTCGACCAATTTCACCGAGATCGGCGACCCGGCGGTCGGCGTGCACATCGACGGCATCTACTCGCCGCGGCCGCAGGGCTCGCTGGCACTGATGTTCGACCTGGACCAGGTCGAGGTGCTGCGTGGCGCCCAGGGCACCCTGTTCGGCCGCAACTCGACGGCCGGTGTCGTCAACATCCTGCCGGCCAAGCCCGACTTCAAGTCCAACTACGGCTGGACCTCGGTGCAACTGGGCAATTACAACGCCAAGCAGCTGCGGTCGGTCTACAACCTGTCGCTGGGTGACAACCTGGCGCTGCGCGCGGCCGTGATGGTGGACAAGCGTGACGGCTACATCAACCAGGTGCAGGACCTGGATGACCGCGGCATCAAGAAGCCCGACGGCACCTTCTCGCCCGATGGCAAGCCCGACGCGGACCAGCGCCTGAACCGCAAGGTCTCGCCCAGCGAGTACTACAGCAACTCCGACCAATGGGCGGCCCGCCTCACCGCACGCCTGGCGGTCAACCGCGACATCGAGTGGATAGGCGGCTTCGAGCACTACAAGAACGGCAGCGCCGGCGAGGTCGGGTTGAAGGATTGCGAGATGGCCGCCGGCACCCGCTTTGCCTGCGGTCCCCAGGGCCAGTGGTATGCCAAGGTCAATGTGCCGGGCAAGATAGACATGACCATTGACACGCTGCGCAGCTCGCTGACCTGGAAGCTCAACGACAACACCGAGCTCGGCTACAAGGTGGCCTATGCCAAGCAGCAGCGCTACCAGCAGCATGACGACGATGGCGGCCAGAACTGGCTGCCGGGTGACGTCGGCGTCATGCAAGAGTGGGGCAACTGGGGCAACCAGCATGCCATCGACCAGGCCAGCTACACCCTCAACTCCAACTACCGTTCCTGGGTCAACGAGCTGCAGCTCAAGCAGAGCTTCAGCAAGTGGCGCTATGTGGCCGGGCTGTTCACCTTGTCGGAAAAGAATGCGATCGACTTCGCGCAGGACAATCTGATCGTCGCCCCCTATGCGATGGCCCAGGGCCAGTTCTATGGCCAGCCGGACCGCCGCGTCGATTCCAAGGCCTTCTTTGCCCAGGCCGACATCAGCCTGGCCGACAAGCTGACCGGTACGGTGGGCTTCCGCTACAGCCGCGACAGCCGCACCGACAACGGCGGCATCAGCGCCGGCCTGTGGGATGCCAGCACGCCCTGGTACTACAACGGCAAGTACGCGCCGCCCTGCGTGCCCGGCCTGTGCACGCCGCACAACGGCACCGACCTGACCTTCGGCATGGGGCCGTTCGCCGGCCTGGGCGTCTACCCCGAGCCCACCGTCAACTCGCACTCGCTGAGCTGGAAGAAACCCACCTACCGCCTGGGTCTGCAGTACGACTTCAACCCCAAGCAGATGGTGTTCGCCTCGCTCGCCACCGGCTACCGGCCGGGGGGCTTCGGCGACAAGTTCGACACCTGCGGCGGCGGCACCTGCAATGACGGCTCGACCAAGAAGTACAACTTCCTCGAATACAACCCGGAGACCACCACCAACTTCGAGATCGGCCACAAGGGGCGCTACTTCGACAACAAGCTGGAGCTGAGCGCCGTCTACTTCCATACCAAGTACAAGGACATGCATGCCACGGGCATGAATGCCGTCGGCGTGCGCAAGCTGCGCGAGGGCGAGACCTGCCCGGACTGGAACCCGGCCTGCGAGGTGGTGCAGGGCTGGAAGACCGAGAACATCGGCAATGCCACGATCCAGGGCTTGGAGCTGGAGTTCAAGGCCCTGCCCTGGAAGAACGGCACTTTCTCGGGCTATGCCTCGGTGCTGGACTCCAAGGTCAACTCCTACCCGACCTTCGATGACAACTGGATCTGCGGCTACCGCGCCGAGTTCGGCGCACCGCCCTGCGCGCCCATCTACCTGGGCACCGACCCGGCCAAGCGCGGCCGCGCCATCCTGGACGTGACCGGCCACCAGCTGCCGATGGCGCCCAAGTACTCGTTCGCGCTGAACTACGGCCATGACCTGCAACTGGGCAATGGCATGACGCTGACGCCGTCGCTGGGCATGCGCTACCAGAGCCGCATGTACTTCACGGTGCGCAACCTCGACAACCCGGTCATCGGCGACTACCAGAAGGCCTACACCAACTGGAATGCGGCGGTGAAGCTGGCCGGCGCCGACGGCAAGTGGGATGTCGAGCTGTGGGGCACCAACCTCAGCAACAACATCGTGAAGAACTGGATGGGCCAGGGCAATGCCGGCGGCTACACCTTCAACAGCTACAACCCGCCGCGCATGTTCGGCGTGCGGGCCACGGTCAACTACTGATGGTCCGCTCCGGGAATACGCCTTTCGGCCCACCGGTACGCGCCGGCCGCATCGTCTCCATCGATGCGTTTCGCGCGCTGACCGTGCTGGTGATGATCATCGTCAACGAATGGCATGGCGTGGCCGGCCTGCCGGCCTGGATGCAGCACATGCCGGCCGACGCCGATGCGATGAGCTTTGTCGATGCCGTGTTCCCGGCCTTTCTGTTCATCGTCGGCATGTCGATACCGTTCGCGTTGCAGCAGCGCCTGGCCCAGGGCCATGGGCCGCTGCAGGTGCAGCTGCATGTGCTGCAGCGGGCGCTGGGGCTGGTGGTGATAGGCGTGTTCATGGTCAATGCCGAGGACGGCTTCCATGCCGCCAGCATGGCCCTGCCCATCACCGCCTGGGCGCTGCTCAGCTATGTGGCGGCCTTCCTGATCTGGGGCAGTCTGCGGGGCGGGCCGGCGCTGGGTCTGGGCTGGCGCGTGGCCGGGGTGAGCCTGCTGCTGCTGCTGGCCTGGGCCTACCGTGGCGGGCCGCAGGGGCAGGGCGGCCTGACGCCGCAATGGTGGGGCATCCTGGGCCTGATCGGCTGGGCCTACCTGCTCGCCTGCCTGGGTTTCTGGTGCGTGCGCGGCCGCCTGACCGGTGTGCTGGCACTGATCACACTGTGCCTCGCCTACTACCTGGCTCACCAGGCGGCCGGGATCAGAGGCAGCGCCTTCTTGAGCCTGCTGTTCGGCCAGGAGGGGCATGCGATCCATGGGGCCATCGTGCTCTGCGGCTGCGCCTGTGCGCTGATCTTCTTTGACGCCGCGGCGCAGCGCAGCGAGGCCGGGCGCTTTGCGCTGGCGCTGGCCTTTGCCGTCGTGCTGGGCCTGCTGGCCGCCGGGCTGCGGCCCGACTACAAGATCTCCAAGATCTACGCCACGCCCAGCTGGGCGCTCTACAGCGCGGCCAGCTGCGTGCTGATCTTTGCCGCGCTCTATGCCTGGATCGAACTCAAGGGCCGGACCCTGCTGCCGGGCCTGTTGGCGCCGGTGGCGGCGAATCCGCTGGTGGCCTATCTGATTCCCTTCATCGCCGGTGCGCTGATGGCCTGGGCCCAGTGGCAGCTGCCGTCGGCCTTGCGCACCGGCCTGGCCGGCGTCTTGTACGGTGTGGCCTATGCGCTGGTGGTGGCCTTGCTGGTGCGGCTGCTGGCCGCGCGAGGGGTGCGTCTGCGCATCTGAGGGCCCTTAACACGCTCTTAAGCGAATCTTGTCCATTGCTGAAGCTGCTGCGTGCCACATTGCTGTGCATACACAGAGCATGCGTCGCGGCACCCCGCGGGCCACAAGCCCGGGCCGCGGCCGGGAGGCGAGAGATTGATGGACAAGGCAGGCTTGGCGCTGGGACTGACGCGGTCGGCGCGCACGCCGCTCTACATGCAGCTGGCCAGCAAGCTGCACGACGGCCTGCAGCATGGCCGCTGGACGGCACATGACGCGCTGCCCTCGGAGCGCATGCTGTCGGACGCGCTGTCGGTGTCTCGCGACACCGCGCGCAAGGCCCTGGCCCTGCTGTGCGCGCGTGGCGTGCTCACCCGGGTGCGGGGCTCGGGCACCTATCCCGCGGCAGCGGCGCCCGCCGCCCTGACCCGCGAGCCGGCCAGGCCCCGCTGGCAAAGCCGGGAGCTGGGGCGGGCGACAGCGGAGGAGGTGCTGGCCCTGGGCTTGTCGCCCGAGGCCGAGGTGGTGCGCTGTACCAGCCTGCGCGGTCCGGCCGGCCAGCCGACGGCCATCGTCTCCAGCGTCGTGCCGCTCCGCTATATGCCGCAGCCGGTGGACTGGCATGTGGACATGGACACTTACTTCCAGACCCTGGGCTGGACCGACACCCGCGTGTTGCAGCGCGTGCGCGCCGTCTGCGCTTCGATGGAGCAGGCGCGGCAGCTGGGCGTGGGGCCGGGCACGGCCCTGCTGCAGGTCAAGCAGGTGCGCTATGCCAGCCAGGGCCAGGCGCTGGAGCTGTGCCACACGCACTGGCTGGGGGCCAGCGCCGACTATTGCGTCGAATTGCGGCGCAGGCCCTGAGGGTTCAACAGGCTTGAGGTCGTGGGAAGCGCACGGTGGCGCTCAACCCCCGTCCGTCCAGCCCATCGCCCAGGGTGACGCTTCCGCCATACTGGCCGGCGGTGCGCTCGACGATGCTCAGGCCCAGGCCGCTGCCCGATTGATCCTGGTCGGGCATGCGGTAGAAGCGCTCGAACACCTGGTGGCGCAGCGCTGGTGGAATGCCCGGGCCGTTGTCGCTGACGCTGAACTCCAGCGCGGCATCGTCTTGGGCAATCCGCACCAGCACCTGGCCACCGGCTGGCGTGTACTTGATCGCGTTGTCCACCAGGTTGTCGATCAGCGAGCCCATGCACTCGCGTGACATCAACATCCAGGCCTCCTCGGGCGACTGCAGCTCCAGCTCGATCTGGCGTGGCTTGGCCAGGGCCAGCAGCAGGCCGATGCGGTCGCGGGTCAGCGCCACCAGGTCGTGAGACTGGCGGTCCGGGGCCTGCAGCTCGCGCTGTGAGCGGTTCAGCGACAGCAGCTGATGCACCACGTGGCTGAGTCGCTGCACGCCCTCGCGCAGGCGCTCGCGTGCGGCCTGCTGGCGCTCGATATTGGGGGCAGTGAGCAGACTCTCGGCATTCACCTGCACGATGGCCAGCGGCGTCTTCAGCTCGTGGGCGGCATCGACCAGGAACTCCCGCTCGCGGTTCAGTCGCAACTCCAGGCGCTGCATCAAGCGGTTCACCCCATCCACCACCGGTGACAGCTCGGCATAGGGCGAGGGCGGCAGCGGCGAGAGGTCGGTCTCCGGGCGGCTGGCGATGCTGTGGCCCATGCTGCGCAGCGGGCGCAGGCCCATGCGCAGGGTCAGCCACGACGGCAGCAGCAGCAGCGGCAGCGTGAACAGCAGGGGCTTGGCGTAGTAGGACAGGCCGGCGAAGCTGAAGTGCCAACCGCCCGGTATCTCCTCCCAGCGCTGAACGCGGACGCCGCCGTCCGGCGAGCTGAAATCGGCGTACAGCCAGCGGGCGTGGTCGCTGGGCGTAGGGGGCTGAGCGCTGCGCAGCCGGGTCACGGAGTCGGGGCTCATCCGCGTTCTATCGTGGACGACCTGGCCGTCAATGCTGACCACCAGGCGGTGGGCCGGTGCGTCATAGCCCAGCTCGTCCCAGAACAGCTGACCCTGCCGCTCCGACTCGGCCAGGGCCTGCGTCAGCTCCTGCGGCCGGTCCTTGAGCAGGCCCGCCAGCGAGAGACTGCCGCGCGCGAAGATATTGTTCTCCGCCGTGGCGCCGCCGCGTTGCTCGACCAGCACGCCGTAGACCTCGCGGGCGATCAGGCCCAGCCAGACCAGCAGCAGCGTGGCGGCAAGCCCCAGCCACATGCGCCCGAGCAGGGTCTTGGGACGCTGGGCCATCATCAGGTCTCCACCACATAACCGACACCGCGCACGGTGCGCACATAGCCCTCGCCGATCTTCTTGCGCAGATTGAAGATGTGCACATCCAGCGCCTGGCCGTCGCTGTGCGGCAGGGCCCGGGCCTCCAGCTCGCGGCGGGTCAACACCCGGTCGGGATAGCGCATCAAGGTGTGCAGCAGGGCGAACTCGGTCTTGGACAGGCCGACCTGGGTGCCGGCCCGTGTCAGCACCATGCGGCGCTCGTCCAGCACGAGATCCTTGCAGACCCATTTGGAGCCGTCGGACTCGGCCAGCCACTGGCCCGAGCGCCGCACCACGGCGCGCAGCCGTGCCAACAGCTCGGCGGTGATGAAGGGCTTGAGCACATAGTCGTCGGCGCCCATGTCCAGGCCGTTGAGGCGGTCCTCGATGCTGTCGCGGGCGGTGATCACCAGGATGGGCACCCGCTTGCCCTCGGCGCGCAGCTGGCGCAGCACGTCCATGCCGTTGCCGTCGGGCAGGCCCAGGTCAAGCAACAAGGCGTCGAAAGGCTCCTCGCTGACCCAGTGTTTGGCGTCGACGCTGCGTCGTATCCATACCACTTCATTACCAGCGTCCTGCAGTGCGGACTGCAGGGACCGCCCCAGCACCAGGTCGTCTTCTACTAGGCAAACTCTCATTTTTCGGGACTGTACTGTCAAGGACATTAACTTGGCATTAAGGCGCTCTTTATGAACTCTGAATATTGAGGCGAGATATTAGCTACCACTTCAAAACCAGTTGCCAGGCAGCCGGAATTGCAGTGAGCCACAGCTTGCGCAGCGAACGCTTTTGCCCCAGTGCCGGGAGCGGGGTGGCGCTGTGTACCTACCGCCGATCTATTGGGGACAACATGACATCAAGAGAAAAAATCCGCTTCACGCCGGTGGCCGCCGCCGCCCTGCTGGCCCTGTGCAGCACCGCCCAGGCACAAACGGCCAAGGCCGCCGAGGCGCTGGAGACGGTGATCGTGACCGGCATCCGCGCCTCGCAGGAGAAGTCGATCAACGTCAAGCGCAATGCCGACGCCCATGTGGACGTGATCAGCGCTGAAGACATCGGCAAGATGCCCGACAAGAACGTGGCCGACTCGCTGGCCCGCATTCCGGGTGTGGTGGTCAGCAATGCGGTGTCGGGCGAGGGCGGCTTCGACGAGAGTGACCGCATCGGCCTGCGCGGCACCGACCCGAGCCTGACGCAGACCCTGATCAACGGCCACGGCGTGGCCAGCGGCGACTGGTTTGTGCTGAGCCAGTTCGGCAATGTCGGCCGCAGCGTCAGCTTTTCGCTGCTGCCCTCGTCCCTGGTCAGCCGGGTGGTGGTGCGCAAGAGCCCCGAGGCCTCGCTGGTGGAGGGTGGCACGACCGGCTCGGTCGACATCATCACCCGCCGCCCGCTGGCCTTCAGCCAGGCGCTGACGGCCGAGGCCTCGGTGGGCCTGGTCAACTCGCAGCTGGCCAAGAAGTCCGATCCGCAGCTGAACGGCCTGTTCGCCTTCAAGAACGAGGCCAAGACCTTTGGCGTGCTGGCCCAGGTGTTCAGCGAAGAGCGCCATCTGCGCCGCGACGGCGTGGAAACGCTCAGCTACGAAAAGATCGCCCCGGGCAGCAAGATCGCCCTGGCCGACCCCAAGCTGGCCGGCGTGCTGTACCCGATCTCGATCGGCTCGGTGCTGTTCCAGCAGGAGCGCAAGCGCACCGGCGGCCTGGTCGAGCTGCAGCTCAAGCCCAGCAACGACATCGATCTGGGCCTGTCGGCCTTCAGTTCGGAGTTGAAGGCGAAGAACTACAACAACAACTACCTGCTGATGCCCAACAAGATCCTTGAAAAGGGTGAGGGCCAGGCACCGCTGCCCGGTTATGTGATCAGCGAAACGAATGGCGTGAAGACCCTGGTGGAGGCCAGGTTCGCCCCGACCGCGGGCCGCACCTACGGCGAGATCGACCCGATCTCGCGCCCCGACTCGCGCGCTACCGCCAACTTCGTCAATCTGGACGGCCGCTGGCAGGTCAACAGCGCGCTGACCCTGAGCACCAAGGCCGGCACCTCCAAGGGCCGGGGCGAGACCCTGGCCCAGGATGTGCTGCAGCTGGACTCGGTGGGTAGCGGTGGTGCCTGGCGCCTCAACGGCATCAACAGTGCCCCGTCGTTCAATGTGGGTCGCGACCCCAGCAAGAGCGACGGCTGGCAGTTCGGCTGGATCTGGGGCGAGCAGAACCTGATCGTCAGCGACAAGGAAGACTGGCTGCATCTGGATGGCGAATACGCTTTCGAGGGTGGCATCTTCTCCGGCATCAAGTTCGGTGTGCGCCATGCCAAGCATGACCGCCGCACCGGCCAGATCGTTGGCCAGGGCCCGCAGTGCGCGGACGGCAGCAACTTCAACGCCAGCTGCCCGGCGGCACTCTCGCCGGCCACACCGGGCAATATCCCGGCCCAGGGCCAGCTCTACCCGGGCAACTTCGGCTCCGGCCTGGGCGGCGGCTTCCCGACCGACATTGCCTACTTCACGCCGGCCCAGCTGGCCGAATTGGCGGCCAAGTACGCCCGCCGGGCATTGCCGCTGCGCCATGACTGGGCCAAGGACTATGGCGTGGCCGAGACCACCGATGCCGCCTATGTGCAGGGCCAGCTCGAAGGGTCGGGCTGGTCCAGCGTGATCGGCCTGCGTGCGGTGCGCACCAAGTCGGTGGCCGACTTCGCCCTTGGTGCGACACCGACCACGCAGGGCGCCATCAACAACTCGGCCTTCGGTGCCTACCTGCCGACCGCTATCTCGCGCAGCTACACCGATGTGCTGCCCAGCGCCAGCCTGAAGCTGGATCTGCAAAAAGACCTGATCGCCCGCTTCTCGGTGGCCAAGACGATGACGCGGCCGGACTACACCTCGCTGGCCGGCTCGGTGTCACTGGTCAAGCCGGGCACGCCGACGGGCACGGGTGGCGGCGCCGGCGGCAACCCGTATCTGGATCCGGTGCGTTCGACCAACTTCGATGCCAATCTGGAGTGGTACTTCGCCCCGCGCTCCTTCGCCTCGGCGGGTCTGTTCTACATGGACATAGGCAGCTACATCACGGCTGGCACGTCGCAGGCCCAATACCTGACCGAGTTCAACGGCCAGACGGTGATGGCCAACTACCTGCTGAGCACGCCGGTCAACAAAAAGGCCAAGGTCAAGGGCTTCGAGCTGGCCGGTGAAATGCCGGTGGCGGGCAACTTCGGCGTCAGCGCGAACTACACCTACACCGATGCGGCCGACTCGGACGGCCACGCGCTGCGCGGTGCCTCGAAGAACACCTTCACCGTGGGCGGTTTCTTCGAGAACGACCAGTGGAGCCTGCGTGCCAACTACAGCCATCGCTCGTCGCTGTATGTCGGCCAGGACCGCGGCTATGACTTCAACCAGGCGGCGGGCGGCGTGCTGTCGGCCTCGCTGGGCTTCAAGCTGAACGACAAGATTGCGTTCAGCCTGGATGGTCAGAACCTGAATGATCCGAAGCTGAAGTACTACGCGCTGAACGACGACCAGCCGCGTTCGATCTATCGCAATGGCCGCCAGTTCTACCTGACGGCACGCATCAAGTACTGAGGCGATCAGAGCGTTCCCTGATGCTTTGACGGGCCCCCGGTGCAAGCCGGGGGCTTGCTGCTTTGGGATACTGCATCCCGCCCGTACGCAACGCTCTCACACGAATTGCCGCTTATGCCCATTCCCTTTTATTCCCGCCACGCTTTTGTGGGCGTCTTCGGTCCGTTGAGCCAGGGCATTCACGCCTTCACGCACGACGAGCACAGCGGTCGGCTGCAGGCCGCGGGCGTCAGCCTGCATCGCCACAACCCCAGCTGGCTCAGCGTGTCCGCCGATGGCCGCACGCTGTATGCCGTCAACGAGCATGCCGATGACGAGGGCCCGGGCGGCTCGCTCAGCGCCTACCGCATCGAAGCGGGCAGCGGTGCGCTGAGCCCGCTCAACACGGTGCCGTCCGGCGGCATCCGGCCGGTGCACATGAGCCTGCATCCCGGCGCTCGCCATGCCTTCGTGGCGCACTACGACTCGGCCACGGTGACCGTCGTCGGCCTGGCCGCCGATGGCCGCCTCGGCGATGTGCTGTGCACCCGCAATGGAACGGAGACGGGCGCCAGGCTGGGGCCCACAACAGCCGCGCAGGGGCCCGTCGGCAGCCATGCCGACAGCGGCCATGATGCACCGCACGCCCACATGGCGCAGTGCGACCCCAGCGGCCACTTCGTGCTGGTCACCGACCTGGGGCTGGACTGCATCGTCGCCTGGCGCTTTGATGCTGCCGGCGGCCAGCTGAGCGGGCCGCAGCGCTGGCAAGGCTCGCCGGGCGCCGGGCCGCGGCATCTGGTCTTCCATCCGCTGCAGACCAGGCATTGCTACGTGCTCAACGAAGAGTCTTCCACCTTGAGCTGGCTGGCCTTCGATGCCGACAGCGGTGCGCTGACCTCTCGCAGCGAGCAGAGCAGCCTGCCGCCCGGCTACCAAGGCACCAGCTACGCATCGGACCTGCGCATCGCCAGCGATGGCCGCCATCTGTATGCGCTGAACCGGCTGCACGACTCGATTGCCATCTTTGCAATTGATGCCGATGGCGCGCCGTGCTGGCAGGGCGAGGTCTGGGCCCAGGGCTCCTACCCGCGCAGCTGCACGATAGATCCCGGCGGACGCTGGCTCCACGTCTGCAACCAGCGCAGCGATCAACTCACCAGTTTCGCCATTGCCGCCGATGGCGGCCTGCAGTTCAGCGGGCAGTACGTCGGCGTGGGCAACCCGACCGCACTGGTCTTCGCCTGAGTCATTTCAACCGTGCTGGGCGCGGCTGTCCTGCGGCGCCTGGGCGCGGTCGTTGAGGCCGTAGTCGCGCTGCACCTCGGCCACGCGCAGCCGGTAGTCGGCAAACACCTGGGCCCGGCCCAGGGCCTGGGTGGCGCGGTGCGCCTCCAGATTGCGCCAGGCCTGCACGGCCGCCTCGTCGCGGAAGAAGGACAGCGACACCAGCTTGCCCGGCGTGCTCAGGCTCTGGAAGCGCTCGATGCTGATGAAGCCGTCGATCTGCTCCAGCAGCGGGCGCAGCTCTGCGGCCAGGTCCAGATAGTGCTGGTATTGGTCGGCATGGGGTTCCACTTCAAAGATGATGGCAATCATGTCGAGGCCTTTTGCTTGACGAAGATGGGTGCGCGCAGATTGGCGGCGGGTTCGTAGCTCAGATCATCGATGGCGGGCCAGGGCACACCGCTGTGCAGCGCCTGTTGCAGCGCCGCTCTGGCGATCAGCAGGGCCAGATCTTGCCCGGGGCAGGCGTGGGGGCCGTGGCCGAAGGTCGATGTGCCGGCGCCGGACAGCATCACGATGATGCAGGCGCCGGCCGGCAACAAGGTGCCTGCCACCTCTATCGCCTGCGGCGCAAAGCGGCGGGTCTGCCGTATCGGCGCGTCGCTGCGGCAGACGCGCTTCAGCAGGGCCGCCCAGTCGGCATCGCGATCGCGCATCTGGCCGGCCAGTTCGGCATCGCGGGCCAGCGCCACCAGGCCATTGCCCAGCAGGGCGGCCGTGGCCTCGAAGCTCTGCCAGATCAGGCCGGCCAGATTGGCCTGCAGGGCCGCTGCGTCGTTCCAGCCCTCGGCCTCGATGGCACGCTGCAGGCGGCTGGGTGCTGCGGCCGCAATTAGCGCCTGCAAGGTCTGCGCCGCTTCATGTGCGGCCTCGGCGGCGATGCGGTCGGCCGCGGGCGCAAAACCCCTGGCCAGCGCGCGCAGCAGCGGTGTCAGCTGATCTGCCCGATCGGCGGCGACGCCCAGCATCTGCGCCATGCTGGAGGCGGGCGTGACCCACATCCAGTCGGCCCAGCCGTAAACAAGCCTGCGTGCGGCGGTCGACTGCACCAACGCCCGCCACTCGATCTGGTGGTCATCGGTCCAGCGTTGCAGCGCCGCCTGCAGCGCCGGTTTGCCGGTCTGGTGCGCCGCGCCATCGTTCATGCGCAACCAGTGGCCGAACATCGTGCCGGCCGGCCCGCCAACCAGAACCTGGGGCACCGGCTCGGCAGCGGGGCGCACGCGCAGGCCGGGGTGGTGCAGCACGGACTGCACGGTGTCGGGACGGGAGGCGATCCAGAGCTGGCGCTCGGTGTCGAACTGCAAGCCTGTGGTCGACGGCAACGGGGTGATGGGGGTGTTCATGCGGGTCAGTATTGACTTGCCATCACCAATACGCTTCGTCTAGCATCGAAGCATGAATGCAGATCAGCAACTCTCGCTGGTGGCAGGTGCCATCGCCGACCCGGCCCGTGCCCGCATGCTGTGCTGCCTGATGGACGGCCATGCCCGCACGGCCACCGAGCTGGCGGCGGTGGGCGAGGTCGGCGCCTCGACGGCCAGCAGCCATCTGTCCAGGCTCAAGCAGCAGCATCTGGTCGACGTGCTGGCCCAGGGCAAGCACCGCTACTTCAAGCTCGCCAGTCCCGAGGTGGCGCGGGCACTGGAGGCGCTGCTGGTGCTGGCCGGCGTCAGCGCGCCGCGCTTCCAGCCGAGCACGCCGCAGCCGCTGCGCCTGGCCCGGCGCTGCTACGACCATCTGGCCGGGCGCCTGGGCGTGCTCCTGCACGAGCACGCACACGCCCGGGCCTGGCTGAGCCCGGACGATGGTTCGGCCGAGGCCGGCGCCTATGCGCTGAGCGCGGCCGGCGAGCAGGCCTTGCAGGCGCTGGGCGTTGATGTGGTCGCGGCGCGGGCCAAACGCCGCCGCTTTGCCTGCGCCTGCCTGGACTGGAGCGAACGCAGGCCCCATCTGGGCGGGGCGCTGGGCGCCGCCTGGCTGCAGCGCCTGTGCGAGCAGGGCTGGCTGCAACCCGAGCTCGACAGCCGCGGCCTGCGCCTGACGCGCAAGGGCCAGACCCGGTTGGCCGCGCTGCTGGACGTCGATGCCGTCAGCCTGCAATAGCCGCTAGAACAGCTTGCCGACATTGAACAGCGTCAGCACCCCCAGCACCGCAAAGATCAGCGCCGCCACCCCGTGCACGATGGGCATCGAGATGCGCTTGGCCAGGCCATCACCCAGCAGCACCACCGGCACATTGGCCAGCATCATGCCCAGGGTGCTGCCGCCGACGACGGCGACCAGATCGGCGTAGCGGGCAGCCAGGGCGACGGTGGCGATCTGCGTCTTGTCGCCCATCTCGGCCAGGAAGAAGGCCAGCACGGTGGTGCCGAACACGCCGAACTTGCGGTCGCTGCCCTCGGCCTCATCGTCGAGTCGGTCCGGGATCAGCATCCAGCCGGCCATGGCCAGGAAGGACAGGCCTATGACCCAGCGCAGCCAGTCCGGGCCCAGGGCCTTGGCAATGCCCTCGCCGACCAGGCCGGCCATCGCGTGGTTGACCAGGGTGGCGACCAGAATGCCGAGGATGATGGGAACGGGCTTGCGAAAGCGCGCGGCCAGCAGCAGGGCCAGCAACTGGGTCTTGTCACCCATTTCGCCGAGAGCGACGACGCCGGTGGATATCAGGAATGCTTCCATTGAGAGTCTCCAGGGCCGGATGCGAATACCAATGACCACACCGCATCCCCGGCCCAACCGGAGGCAGTGAGGTCAAAGGTCTTGCCAGGCCGCCGGCCGCGGGCAGGGCCGTGGCTGACTGGGCTGCCCGCGCCATGATCCTGAGCGGATCAAGTGTGTTGACGCGGGCCTCTGCGAGCAGAGCGGCTACTCCCCAATGACGAGTGCGGGCGGGAGTTTACCAGTGCCGCCAAAAGCCGTGCCGCGGCCCTGACTTGCCCTTACCATCGGGTGCATATGTTGCACATCCAAGGCCGCGCGCCGAACCCCCGGCGATTGCTCAGCATCGTCTGGGCGGCCTGTGGTTGGATGGCCGCAAACGCGGCCTTCGGTGCGCCGGCCCCGGACGAGGAACTGGCCCAGGCCTATGGCGACGCGGCCATGGTCAGCATCGCCACCGGCAGCCCCCAGCCGCTGCGCCGCGCGCCGGCCATCGCCACCGTGATCACGGCGCAGGACATCATCGCCATGGGGGCGACCGGGCTGGACCAGGTGCTGGAGTCGGTGCCGGGCCTGCATGTGGCCATCAAGACAGGCGGCTACGTCACCAACTACGTGATGCGCGGCGCCTTCACCGCGCCGACCAGCCCGCAGGTGCTGCTGATGTGGAATGGCGTGCCTATGACCTCGGTCTACACCGGCGACAAGGGCGCGCAATGGACCGATCTGCCGCTGGAGAATGTGGCCCGCATCGAGATCATCCGCGGCCCCGGTTCGGCCCTCTATGGCGCCGATGCCTTTGCCGGTGTCATCAACGTCATCACCAAGGGTCCGGCCGAGTTGCATGGCACCGAGATGGGGCTGCGCGCGGCCAGCTTCCGCGGCTGGGATGTCTGGCTGCAGCATGGCGGCACCTTGGGGCCGATGCAGCTGGCCGGCTATCTGCGTGCCGGCGAGACCCAGGGCCAGCGCGAACTGATCGACGCCGATGCCGCGACGCGGCTGGACCGCCTGTTCGGCACCCGTGCCAGCCGCGCGCCTGGGCCGGTGAGTACGGGGCACCGCGACATCGACGCCGCCCTGGATCTGGTCTGGGGCCAGTGGCGCCTGCGCAACGGCCTGCAATGGCGACCCGAGATCGGCACCGGTGCCGGCATCAATTCGGCGCTGGATCCGGACAGCTATGTGGTGTCCAAGCGCAGCACCACCGAGCTGGCCTGGGCCGACAACGCGTTGGGTCCCGACTGGGGCGCCGGTGCCAGCCTCAGCCACAGCTATTACACTGAGCAGACGCCTGGAGGCATCGTGCTGTTCCCGGTCGGTACGCGCATCGGCGCGAGTGTCTTTCCCCAGGGCATGATAGGTGGCCCCAACCGCTGGGAGCGCCAGCTCCATGCCTCGGCCTTTGCCAGCTACACCGGCTGGCGCCGCCATGCCCTGCGGCTGGGCCTGGGGTTTGACCGGCTGGAGCTCTATGCCAGCACGACCTACAAGAACTTTCTGCTCAATGCCGCCGGTGTGCCGATACCCACCGGACCGGTCATCGACTACAGCGGCATCCAGCCGCATATTCCGACCGCCAGCCGGCGCAACCGCTTCGTCTACCTGCAGGACGAATGGCGTTTTGCACCCGACTGGACGCTGACCGCCGGTCTGCGCCACGACCGCTATTCGGACTTTGGCGGCGCCACCAATCCTCGCCTGGCCCTGGTCTGGGAGCCGGCCTACAACCTGACGGCCAAGCTGCTCTACGGCCAGGCTTTCCGCGCGCCCTCGTTCAACGAGCAGTTCTCGACCAACCCGGTGACCACCGGCAATCCGGGTCTGCGGCCGGAGCGCATGCGCAGCCGCGAGCTGGCCTTCGACTGGCAGGCCCGTCCCGAGCTGCTGGTGCGTCTGAACCTGTTCAGGCACCAGCTCAGCGAGTTGATCGGCGTGGTGCCCAATCCGGCGCCGGCGCCCGGGGCGACCTATCAAAACCTCGGGCGACAGCGCGGCGAAGGCTTCGAGCTGGAGGCGCAATGGGAGGCGCGGCGTGATCTGCATCTGAGCGCCCAGCTGTCGCAGCAGCGCTCGGTCGATGCGGCCACCGGCCTGGACGCCGGCTATGCACCGCACCGCCATGTCTTTGCTCGCGCCGACTGGAGCGTGAATGGCGATTGGCAGCTGGGCGCGTTGCTCAATGCGGTGAGTGACCGCCGGCGTGCGCCCGGTGATGCGCGCCCGCCGATTGCCGACTACCGCACCGTCGATCTGAATCTGCGCCGGCGCCTCGGCGCCAAGGGCCTGACGCTGACGGCGGCGGTGCGCAATCTGTTCAATGTCGCCGCACGCGAGCCCAGCCTGGCCGGCGGCACCTTGCCGAACGACCTGCCGCTGGCGCGCCGCAACTGGTTCGTCGAGGCGCTCTACCAGTTTCAGTAGCGGTACACGCCGCGTCCGCTCTTGCGGCCCAGCCAGCCGGCGGCGACCATTTCCTTGAGCAGCGGCGCCGGGCGGTACTTGGAGTCGGCGAACTCGTTGACATAGACCTCCATCACCGCCAGGCAGACGTCCAGACCAATCATGTCGGCCAGGGCCAGCGGACCGATGGGCTGGTTGCAGCCCAGCTTCATGCCGGCGTCGATGTCCTCCGGCGTCGCCAGGCCCTCGGCCAGCACGAAGAAAGCCTCGTTGATCATGGGCACAAGGATGCGGTTGACGACGAAGCCGGGCGCGTTCTTCACCGTGATCGGCGACTTGCCCAGGCGCTCGGCCAGCGCCTTGACCGCGTCGTGTGTGGCGTCGCTGGTCTGCAGGCCGCGGATGATTTCCACCAGGGCCATCATCGGCACCGGGTTGAAGAAGTGCATGCCGATGAAGCGGTCGGCGCGCTGGGTCACCGCGGCCAGCTTGGTGATCGAGATCGACGAGGTGTTGGTGGCGACTATCACCTCGGGGGCCAGCAGCGCGTCGAGCTGCTGCAGGATCTTGATCTTCAGCGCCTCGTTCTCGGTTGCTGCCTCAATCACCAGCTGGGCGCCCTGCAGCGCGGCATAGTCGGTGCTTGGGGTGATCAGGGCCAGCGCGGCGTCCTTGTCGGCGGCCGTGATCTTCTCCTTCTTGATCAGCCTGTCCAGGCTGCCGGCCACGGTGGCCAGGCCACGCTGCACGGCGGCCTCGTTGATGTCCACCATCACGACCTGGATGCCGCGTACCGCACAGGCCTGTGCAATGCCGTTGCCCATGGTGCCGGCACCGATGATGCCCACGGTTTGAATTGTGCTCATGCTGAATTCCTTGCTGCTTGAATCAAATAAGCACTGTAGCCGCACACGCGACCCGGCTTGTCACCAATCCCCCCGACAATAGCGGTCCAAAGGAGAGTGACCGCACCGATGAGCCTGGACATCCCGACCCTGATGTTGACCCTTTTGCTGGGGTATCTGCTCTTGTCCGTTGTCTTGGCGGTGGCCCTGGGCGGGCGTCACCACGGCCGGGATCTGCGCAGCTGGACGCACGGCTCCTGGGCCTTGCTGGGCGGTTTCCTGATGCTGGCGGCACGGGTGCTGGTGCCGATGCCGGTGTCGGTGGTGGCCGGCAATGGCCTAATCCTGCTGGGCATGAGCCTGCACACCCAGGCGCTGTACCGCTTTCTGCTGGACCGGCCAGCGCCCCGCTGGGTCTGGGGGATTCTGGGCGGCGGCGTGCTGATTCTGCTGTCCGTCATGTTCCAGTCGCTGAGTCAGCGCTCGCCGGTCGTCTCTGCCGTGCTGGCCGCCGCCCTGCTGCCTGCGGTGCAGGTGATCTGGGCGCACGGCTGGCGGGCCGAGCGCTCGCTGCGCACCGTCGGGGTGACCCTGGCCCTGGCCGCCGCGACGCTGCTGTTTCGCACCGTCCACTCCCTTGTCAGCCCGCAGGACTACGCCAACCTGACCCAGTCCAGCCTGGGTCAGGCCTTGACCTTTCTGATCGCCTTCCTGTGCGTGCTCGGTGCGGGCTTCGGCTTTGTGCTGGCCAGCTTCGAGCGGCTGGCGCAGCGCATGGAGTTGCTGGCCACCCTGGACGGCTTGACCGGCTGCCTGAACCGCGCCACCACCGATGCGATGCTGGCCCATGCGCTGGCGCGCTGCCGGCGCGAAGCCCAGCCACTGGCCTTTGTGGCGCTGGATCTCGATCACTTCAAGCGCGTCAATGACCAGCATGGGCACAGCACCGGTGATGCGGTGCTCAGGGCCGTCGTCGCCACGATCAAGCAGCGGCTGCGCAACGGTGACGTGGTGGGCCGCCTGGGCGGCGAGGAGTTCGCCCTGGTGCTGCCCAATACCGATGCCGCCGGCGCCGAGCATGTGGCCGAGAGCGTGCGTCAGGCGATAGAGCTGGCGCGGGTGCGCAATGCCGAGGGCCTGCCGGTGGCGGTTACCGTTTCTGCCGGGGTGGCAGTGGTCCCGGTCGGCGGGAGTGTCAGCGGCGAACAGCTCTACCGCGAGGCCGACCGCGCGCTGTACCGGGCCAAGGCCCTGGGGCGCAACCGCGTCGTGCCCAGCGAGGCGGTGGCCCCGGCCCTGGCCGAGATGGCTCAGGCCTGACGGCCAAGTGTGACTTTTCGCCGCGGCGGCGGCCGGGTCCGGGCCGAAAATGCCGCATGACCCCGGATCTGCCCCCAAGCCTGCTGCCGGCGCTGCTGGATGCCCTGCCGCTGCGCCTGACGCTGAAGAACGCGCAGGGTGAGCTGCTGTGGCTGAACCGGGCCGCCGCCGAGGCACTGGGCACGCCAGCCGCCGAGCTGCAGGGCCGCACCGATCAGGCCCGGCAGGACATCGAGAGCCGGCTGATCGTCGACGGCCCGGCCGATGTGCGCGATGAATTCAATGCCACCGAGAACCGCTGCTGGCGCGTCACCCGGCTGGCGCTCAGCGGCGCGGATGGCGAACGCCTGCTGCTGGTTTGCGCTGCCGACATGGGGCTGCTGCCCGATGCGCTGCCGCTGAGCGAAGCCCATGCCCCGGGCGCCTGGCGCAGCCTGATCGACCAGCTGCCCTTCGGCCTGTCGCTGAAAACGCCGCGCGGCGAGCTCAAGCTGGTGAATCGCTACACCGCCCAGCGTGTCGGCCAGACGCCGCAGCAGTTGGAGGGGCGCACGATGGCGGCCGTGTCCACCCTGGTGCAGCAGCAGATGGCGGGGCTGGATGCCCAGGTGCTGGCCACCGGCCAGCCGGTCAGCGCCGATTTCGAGACCCGCCAGGCCTTTGGCCTCGACGAAGAGCGCTACCAGCGCGTCTCCAAGATCCTGGTGGAACTGCCGGGCTTTGTCACGCCGCTGATCTTGACCACCACGGTCGAGGTCACCGATCTGCGCCGCGCCGAGCAGCAGGCCCAGCGCAGCATGGAGCTGCTGCGTGCGGTGACCGACACCTCGCCCAGCATGGTCTTCGTCAAGGACCAGGCCCAGCGCTATGTGCTGGTGAACCGCGCCTACTGCGAGATATGCGGACTCAGCGAGGCCGAGATGCTGGGCCGCACGCCATTTGAGGTGCACCCGGACCCTGCCGAGGTGCAGCGCTGGATCGCCGCCGACCGCGCCGTGCTGGAAACCGGCGCCACCCATGAGCAGGAAGACCGTATGGTGGTCGGTGGCGTCGAGCGCGTGGTCTGGTCGGTGAAGCGGCCGCTGCGCCTGGCCGATGGCGTGCTGCAGGTGCTGTGTGTGGCCACCGACATCACCGCCATGCGCCGCGGCGAGGTGGCCCTGCGCGATGCCCTGCACCGTGCCGAGCAGGCCAGCGAGGCCAAGAGCCGCTTCCTGGCCAATATCAGCCACGAGATCCGTACCCCCATCAACGGCATCATGGGCATGACCGATCTGGTGCTGGCCTCGGCGTTGCAGCCGCGTCAGCGCGAGTACCTGCAGGTGGCGCGGACCTCGGCCGACGCGCTGCTGGCCATCGTCAACGAGGTGCTGGACCTGTCCAAGATAGACGCCGGCGGCATGAGCATCGAGCGTGCGCGCTTCGATCTGCATGCCCTGCTGCGCGAACTCAGCCAGTCGACGGCCAGCACCGCCCAGGCCAAGGGCCTGGCGTTCGAGCTGCAGCTGGCGCCCGAGATCACGCGCTGGGCCTGGGGCGACCCAGCCCGGCTGCGCCAGGTGCTGGCCAATCTGCTGGGCAATGCCTGCAAGTTCACCGAGCAGGGGCGGGTCTTGCTGGTGGTCACGCCCGGGCCCGGCCAGACCACCTTCTGCGCCGTGCGCGACACCGGCCCCGGCATCGCGCCGGAGCGCCAGCAGCGCGTGTTCGAGGCCTTTGCCCAGGGCGACGACTCGACCACGCGGCGCTATGGCGGCACCGGCCTGGGGCTGACCATCAGCCAGCGCCTGGTCGAGCTGATGGGTGGGCAGCTGCGGCTGGACAGCCAGCCCGGCCGGGGCAGCAGCTTCGAGTTCGCGCTGCCGCTGGGCCATCAGGGGGCTGCTCAGGCCGAGTCGGCGTTGCCGCTGGCCGGCCGGCGCATTGCCTGGCTGGCGCTGCGGCCACCGGCCTCGGACTTCCTGCCCGGCCTGCTGCGGCGTTGGGGCGCCCAGCTGGAGTTGCTGGCCCCCGGCGCCACCGCCACCGACGCCTTCGACAGCCTGGTGCTGGACTGCGGCTCGGCCACCGAGCTCCCGGCCGAGGTGCTGGCCCTGCTGCAACGCTGGCAGGGCCAGGTGCCGGCGCGGCGTCTGCTGGTGCTGCAGGGGCTGGACCTGGGCCTGAGCCCGGTGGCGTCGGGCCTGGGGCCGCTGCAGCGCCTGGCCATGCCGGTGCTGCCGCCGGATCTGCTGCAGGCCTTGCAAAGCCCAGGCGCGGGCTGCGGCGACCCGGCGGCCGGCCCGCCGCAGCCGGCACCGGGGCCAGTCCATGCCGCCCTGCTGCGCGGCAAGCGCGTGCTGCTGGCCGAAGACAATGCGGTCAACCGCCTGGTCGTGCAGGCGGTGGTCGAAAGCCTGGGCGGCGAGCTGACCATGGCCGAGGACGGCCAGCAGGCCTGGGCGCTGCTGGAGCATGACGGTTTTGATCTGGTGCTGATGGACATCCAGATGCCGCACCTCGATGGTGTCGAGGTGCTGGGCCGCCGCCGTGCGCTGGAGGCTGCGCAAGACCAGCCGCGGGCCCGCATCATTGCCATGACTGCCCATGCCATGCCGGGCGACCGCGAGCGCTTTCTGGCCGGGGGTTTTGACGCCTATCTGAGCAAGCCATTCTCGATCGCGCAACTGGCCGCCGAGATCGCCCCCCTTGCTTGAGGGTTTGGGCCCGGTGTTACCAAGTCTTACACCGGCCTAGAATGGGCCATGATCTCGATGCAAGGTGTGCCGTCCGCGCTGATTGCCAGAAATGAATCCTGGGTGCGCAAGCAGGCCTCGGCCCTGGTGCGCCACCTGCCGGCCAATGTCGAGAAGGCCGATCTGATCCAGGTCGGGCTGATTGCCGTGGCCCAGGCCGCGATGGGCTTCGAGTGGGAGGGCGACCGCGAGACCGAGGAGGCCAAGGAGGCCTTTGTGCGCTACGCCCGCATGCGCGTCAAGGGTGCCATGCTCGACGAGTTGCGCCAGATGGACCACCTGGGCCGGGCCCAGCGGCGCAAGGTCAAGGTCATACAGATTGCCCAGGAGCGCTGGCGCTCCACCCATGGCAGCGATGCCGGTCTGGCCGAGCTCAGCGAGGTCTGCGGCATGAGCATCAACGAGATCGCCGAGCTGGAGCAGGCCGACGAGCAGGGCCGCACCCGAAGCAGCAGCGCCGAGGATGGCGACGATGCCTCCGACGGCATCTCGCCCGAGCGCTTTCATCCGGCCACGCCACAGGACGAGGTCGAGGCCCGCGTCGACACCGCCATCGTGATGCGCCGGCTGGAGAGTTTTTTTGCCCAGCTGCCCGAGCGCGAGCGCCTGATCATCGACTCCTACATGGGGGTGGGCCTCACGCCCACCGAGCTGGCGGCCTCGCTGAAGGTCAGCCCCTCGCGCGTGTCCCAGGTCTACAGCCGTCTGCTGGGCCGCATTGCCGATCACTTCGGCAATGGCGAGCAGGTCCAGAACCGCGGGGTCGACCGCGTCGCCACCATCAAGACGGGGCCAGGCTTTGCCGACCTGGTGGCCAAGCGCGAGCAGGAGCTGCTGCAGGCCCCCGACCAGGGACCATGGGGCAAGCTGATGGAAGACGTGCTGACCAAGCCCCTGGTGCGCCGCCGCGGCGGCCCGGGCGGCGGGCACGCGGCCTCGGCGAACTAGGTTCCCTGCCATGTCAGAGCCTGCCAGCGTCTCCGCCATCCCGGCGCAGGCGCGACGGGGCATCTGGCTGGCCCTGGGTGTGGCCGTGCTGCTGATAAGCGCTGTCACGGCCGGCCTGGTGGCCTGGCGCTACGAGCAGCAGCGCGAGCGCATGGCGGCACGCGTCGAGGCCGTTGCCCAGCTGCAGGCCGCGCAAATCTCCCGCTGGCTGCGCGACCGTCTCGGCCATGGCGATTTCATTGCCAGCAGCAGCTTCCTGGCCGAGCTCTACCAGCGCTGGCAGGGCGGTGAGGTGGCGGCCGGCCAGCGCCTGCTGGAGCGCCTCACGGAGATCTGCCGCAGCAACAGCGACCGGGGCGTGACCCTGTTCAATGCCCAGGCCGAGCCGGTGCTCAGTGCGCCTGAAATGCGGGCTGTGCCGCCTTCACTGACCGCGGCCGTGCGCCAGGCGCTGGCCAGCGGCCGCATCGGACAGGACGGCCTGTTCGAGGCCAGGCCCGGCGGCGAGCTGGGACTCGATCTGGTGGCGCCGCTGCGCTTGAGCGGCGCCAGTGCCCAGGCGGTGGTGGTGATGCAGGTGGCGCTGGACGAATTCCTGAACCCGACGCTGAAGGCCTGGCCCGGCCCCAGCGCTTCGGGGGGCTCGCTGCTGCTGCGCCGGGATGGCGATCGGCTGCTGGGCATGCGCGGGCGACCGATTGCACTGAGCACGCCCGATTTGCTGGCGGGCCAGGTGATACGTGGCGACAAGGCCATGGGCGTGGCCCACGAGGCGCTGGACTTCCGCGGCGTGCCGGTGCTGGGCGTGGTGCGTCCCATCGAAGGCTCGGACTGGTATCTGGTGACCAAGGTGGATCAGGCCGAGATCTATGCCGACGCCCGGCGCGAGATGATGGGCATTGTGGCCGCAGGCCTGCTGGCCTTGCTGGCCGCCGGTGCGGCGGCCTGGCGCTGGCGTGACCGCCAGGCGCTGGAGCTGGCGCGCCAGGAGCAGGCCCGCCAGCGCCAGCGTCTGGACGCAATGGCCCTGCTGGAGCGGGTTGCCGAAGGCTCGAGCGACAGTATTTTTGCCAAGGACCTGCACAGCCGCTACCTGCTGTGCAACCGTGCAACGCTGGTCGCGCTGGGCCGCACCCGCGAGCAGGTGCTGGGCCATGACGACGCCGCCCTGTTCCCGGCCCACCATGCAGCACAGCTGCGCGCCAATGACATGTTGGCAATGCAGAGCAGGCAGACACAGACCTTCGAGGAGGAGGTGCCGACATCCCGGGGCACGGTGTTCTACCTGGTCACCAAGGGCCCCTTGCTGGACGGACAGGGTGAGGTCATCGGCATGTTCGGCATTGCGCGCGACATCACCGAGCGCAAGCAGATCGAGCAGGAGCTGCAGCTGCATCGCGACCATCTGGAGGAGCTGGTGCAGGAGCGCACCCGCGAGCTGAATGCGGCGCGGCTGGAGGCCGAGGCGGCGAACCGTGCCAAGAGTGCCTTCCTGGCCCATATGAGCCACGAGATCCGCACGCCGATGAATGCCATCGTCGGCCTGACCGAGCTGTTGCGCCGCGACAGCCAGCCGCCGCAGCAGCAGGAACGCCTGGACAAGGTGGCCGATGCCGCCCAGCACCTGACCCAGGTCATCAACGACATCCTCGACCTGTCCAAGATCGAGTCGGGCAAGCTGCAACTGGAGCAGACCGACTTCGACATCGACGCCCTGCTGGCCCGTGCCTGTGGCCTGGTGGCCGAGCGCGCCCGCGCCAAGGGCCTGGAGCTGGTGATAGACGCCCGCGGCCTGCCCGAGCAACTGCACGGCGACCCGACCCGGTTGCTGCAGGCCCTGCTCAATCTGCTCAGCAATGCGGTCAAGTTCACCGAGCGGGGCCTGGTGCTCCTGCGCGTCGACCTGCTGGCCCAGGATGCCCGCACCCGACTGCTGCGCTTCACCGTGCGGGATACCGGCATCGGCATTGCCGCCGAGCAGCTGCCGCTGCTGTTCAATGCCTTCGAGCAGGCCGACAGCTCGACCACGCGCCGCTTCGGCGGCACCGGCCTGGGCCTGGCCATCACCCGCCGCCTGGCCGGTTTGATGGGCGGCGAGGCTGGTGTCGAAAGCACGCCGGGCCGGGGCAGCAGCTTCTGGCTGACGGTGCGGCTGGGTCTGGCAGTGGGGCCGTCTGAGGCGCCGCCGGCCCCCAGGCTGCATCTGGATGGCCGGCCGGTGCAAGTGCTGGCCCAGCGGCCGGAGCTGGCCGAGGCGCTGCAGGCCATGCTGGGCGAGTGGGGCGCCCAGGCCGAACGTGTCGAGGCCACAGCTGTCGTGCCGCCGCCGGGCCGGGCGGCCCTGATCCTGCTGGACGAGCGCGTCATGCTCGAACGCGGTGTGGCCTGGGTGGCGAAGCTGGGCGAACAGCCCGGCGCGCCGCCGGTGCTGCTGCTCTGCAGCAGCGAGGCGGCGGCGCCCGAGGCGGTGGCCGGTGTCAGCGCACGCCTGCTCAAACCCGTCACCCGCCAGAGCCTGGGCGCGGCGCTGGCCGCCCTGCTGCTGCCTCGGTCTGAGGCTCCACCGCCGGCCGCACTGGGCCCGGAACAAGGCCTGGCGCCGGCCGCCATGGCGGGCCTGCGCCTGCTGCTGGTCGAGGACAACCCGGTCAGCCAGGAGGTAGCGCATGAGTTCCTGCGTGGCATGGGCTTGCAGGCGGACCTGGCCAGCGATGGCGTCGAAGCCTTGAGCCGGGCCGGCAGCACCCGCTACGACCTGATCCTGATGGACCTGCAGATGCCCCATATGGACGGCCTCAGCGCCACGCGCGCGATACGCCGTCTGCCCGGCTACCAGGCCACGCCCATCATTGCGATGACTGCCAATGCCTATGCAGAAGACCGCGCCGCCTGCCTGGCCGCCGGCATGAACGACCATATTGCCAAGCCGGTCAGTGCCGCGCTGCTGGAGCGCGCGCTGCGCCACTGGCTGCCTGGGGGCGCCGAGGCAGCCGTTCAGCCCGAGCCGGCGTCGGGCCTGCAACGCATTGCCGGCCTGGACTGGGCGCGGGCGCTGCAGCAGTTCGGCGGCCGGGCCGAGAGCCTGCGACGCGTGCTGCAGCAGTTTGCCCTGCTCTATCGCGACGGCCTGCCCGATCTGGATGTGCACCTGTACCGCGGCGCGGTGCCCGAGGCGAAACGCCTGGCCCATTCGCTGAAGGGTGCCAGTGCTGCCATTGGTGCCACCCGCGTGCAGGCGCTGGCCGCGGCGCTGGAGGCCATGCTCAATGTGACGACACCGGCCCATCTTCTGAAACAGGCGGCGGCCCAGCTGCAGACGGAGCTGGCCGCCCAGGTGGCGGTGATACAGGCCAGCGTCGGTGACCAGGGCGCCCCGGGCGCGACAGATCCAGAGCCTGCCCAGCTGGACCGTCTGGAGGCGCGCCTCGCCGCCGGCGACTTCGAGGCCGTGGCCCTGCACCGCGAGCTGATGCCGGGCCTGCATCGTCTCTACGGCGATGCCGCGCGCGAGCTGGCCCGCCAGCTGCGCGACTACGACTATGCGCAGGCGCTGGAGCTCTTGCGCGAGCTGCGGCGCAAGCGCTGACGGTTGTTCAGGCCAGCCACTTCAGCCCGGCAATGCCCAGCACGATCAGGCTCAGGCAGACGATGCGCGGCGCGCTCAGCGGATCGCCCAGCAGTATCACGCCCAGTATTACCGTGCCGACGGTGCCTATGCCCGTCCACACCGCATAGGCCGTGCCGACAGGCAGCGTCTTCATCGCCAGGCCCAGCAGGCCTATGCTGGCCAGCATCGCACCTATCGTCAGCGCGGTCGGCAGCGGGCGGGTGAAGCCCTCGGTGTACTTGAGGCCGATGGCCCAGCCGATCTCGAACAGGCCGGCAAGGGTGAGGTAGGTCCAGGGCATGGGGAGCTCTGCTGAAGTTGTGTAGGCCTGGAGCCTAGACAACTTGGCGCCGCCGGCCAACTGTTGTCAGCCAACCACCCATGCCAAGCAGGGACTCACATGCTGCGCCGGTACTGCCCCCCCACCTCGAACAGCGCGCTGGTGATCTGACCGAGAGAGCACACGCGCACGGCCTCCATCAGCACCTCGAAGACATTGCCGTTGTTGATCACCGCCTGCTGCAGCTTGTTCAGCATCGCGGGGGCCTCGGCGGCGTGGATGGCGTGGAACTCATCCAGGCGCTTGAGCTGGTTCTGCTTTTCCTCATCGGTTGAGCGGGCCAGTTCGAGCGTGTCGGGGGTCAGGTCGCCGTGCGGGTTGCGGAAGGTGTTGACGCCGATGATGGGGTACTCGCCGGTGTGCTTGAGCATCTCGTAGTGCATGCTCTCTTCCTGGATCTTGCTGCGCTGGTAGCCGGTCTCCATCGCGCCCAGCACGCCGCCGCGCTCGGCGATCTTTTCGAACTCCTGCAGCACCGCTTCCTCGACCAGCTCGGTCAGCTCCTCGATGATGAAGGCGCCCTGGTTGGGGTTCTCGTTTTTCGCCAGGCCCCACTCGCGGTTGATGATCAGCTGTATGGCCATCGCGCGGCGCACGCTGTCCTCGGTCGGCGTGGTGATGGCCTCGTCGAAGGCATTGGTGTGCAGGCTGTTGCAGTTGTCGTAGATCGCGATCAGCGCCTGCAGCGTGGTGCGGATGTCGTTGAACTGGATCTCCTGCGCATGCAGGCTGCGGCCCGAGGTCTGCACGTGGTACTTCAGCTTCTGGCTGCGCTCATTCGCGCCGTAACGGTCGCGCATGGCGACGGCCCAGATGCGGCGGGCCACGCGCCCGAGCACCGTGTACTCGGGGTCCATGCCATTGCTGAAGAAGAAGCTCAGGTTAGGCGCGAAGTCGTCGATGTGCATGCCGCGCGCCAGGTACGCTTCGACGAAGGTGAAGCCATTGCTGAGCGTGAAGGCCAGCTGGCTGACCGGGTTGGCACCGGCCTCGGCGATGTGATAACCGCTGATGCTGACCGAGTAGAAATTGCGCACCTTGTTGTGCACGAAGTACTCGGCGATGTCGCCCATCACCTTCAGCGAGAACTCGGTCGAGAAGATGCAGGTGTTCTGGCCCTGGTCTTCCTTCAGGATGTCGGCCTGCACGGTGCCGCGCACATTCTCCTTGACCCAGGCCTTGATCTTCTGCGCCTCGTCGTCGGTCGGTTCGCGGCCGTTGTCGGTGCGGAACTTGTCCATCTGCTGGTCGATGGCCGTGTTCATGAACATGGCCAGAATCGACGGCGCCGGGCCGTTGATGGTCATGCTGACGCTGGTCGCCGGGTGGCAGAGATCGAAGCCTCCGTAGAGCACCTTCATGTCGTCCAGCGTCGCGATCGATACGCCGGAGTTGCCGACCTTGCCGTAGATGTCGGGCCGCACGGCCGGGTCGTTGCCATACAGCGTGACCGAATCGAAGGCAGTGGACAGGCGCTTGGCCGCCATGCCCGAGCTCAGGAGCTTGAAGCGGCGGTTGGTGCGGAAGGCATCGCCCTCGCCGGCGAACATGCGTGTCGGGTCCTCGCCCTCGCGCTTGAAGGCAAAGGTGCCGGCGGTGTAGGGGAAGCTGCCGGGCACGTTGTCCAGCAGCAGCCACTTCAGGATCTCGCCATGGTCTTCATAGCCGGGCAGGGCGACCTTGCGGATCTTGGTGCCGCTCAAGCTCTGCGTGGTCAGCGCGGTGCGGATTTCCTTGTCGCGTATCTTCACCACGTATTCGTCGCCGGCATAGGCCTTTTGCATCTCCGGCCACATCGCCAGTAGCTTGCGGGCGCCGGCGTCGAGCTGGCTGTCGCGGGCCTGGGCCAGGTCCAGCACGGCGGTCACCGCATTGGTCTTGTCGGGGTTGTCCTGCCTCAGCATGCGGCCGGTTTCGCGCAGCTGCTGGATCTCGCGGGCCAGCCTTGCCTGGGCCACGGCGCGCTTCTTGTAGCCGCGCACGGTGTCGGAGATGTCGGCCAGATAGCGCACACGGGCACCGGGCACGATGGGCACCTGGTGGGTGCTGTGGCGGGTGTCCACCAGTGGCAGGCGGCCCAGGCCCTCGGCCAGTTGCAGGCCCAGCTCGGCCAGGCGGGGCTTCAGCGCCTGGTACAGCGCCGTCACGCCATCGTCATTGAAGCGGCTGGCCATGGTGCCGAAGACCGGCATCTGGTCCGGCCGGGTGGTCCAGGCCTCCTTGTTGCGCTGCACCTGCTTGGCCACGTCGCGCAGCGCGTCCTGCGCGCCCTTGCGGTCGAACTTGTTGATGGCCACGAACTCGGCGAAGTCCAGCATGTCTATCTTCTCGAGCTGGCTGGCGGCGCCGAACTCGGGCGTCATCACATACATCGGCACATCGACGTGCGGCACGATGGCCGCGTCGCCCTGGCCTATGCCCGAGGTCTCGACGATCACCAGATCGAAGCCGGCCAGCTTGGCCGCGGCAATCACCTCGGGCAGGGCCGGGCTGATCTCGCTGCCGAAGTCTCGTGTCGCGAGCGAACGCATGAAGACGCGTTGGCCCTTGCTCCAGGGGTTGATCGCATTCATGCGGATGCGGTCGCCCAGCAGCGCGCCGCCGCTCTTGCGTCGCGACGGGTCGATCGAGATCACGGCCACGCGCAGCGCGTCGTCCTGGTCCAGGCGCAGGCGGCGTATCAGCTCGTCGGTGAGGCTGGACTTGCCGGCGCCGCCGGTGCCGGTGATGCCCAGCACCGGCACCTTGATGTCTTTGGCGCCGGCATGCAGGGCAGTCTTCATCTCGTCCGAGGCCTTGCCGTTTTCCAGCACGGTGATCAGCTGGGCCAGCGAGCGCCAGTTGGCCTCGCTGTGACCCTGAATGGCCTCGATGCTCTTCGGCGCATAGCCGCTCAGGTCCAGGTCCGAGCGCATCACCATCTCGCCAATCATGCCGGCCAGGCCCATGCGCTGGCCGTCCTCGGGGCTGTAGATGCGGGTCACGCCATAGCTTTGCAGCTCCTTGATCTCGCTGGGCACGATCACGCCGCCGCCGCCGCCAAAGACCTGGATGTGCTCGCCGCCGCGGCTCTTCAGCAGGTCCACCATGTATTTGAAGTACTCGACATGGCCGCCCTGGTAGGAGCTGATGGCGATGCCCTGGGCGTCTTCCTGCAGCGCGGCCGTCACCACCTCGTCGACCGAGCGGTTGTGGCCCAGGTGGATGACCTCGGCACCCATGCCCTGGAGGATGCGCCGCATGATGTTGATCGCGGCGTCATGCCCGTCGAACAGGCTGGCGGCGGTGACGAAACGCACCTTGTGGGTGGGGCGGTAGTTCGCCAGCGCCTTGAATTCGGCGGACAGATCGGTCATGGCTTGTCTCCAGCTTGGGCGTATCTGCCCCGGTTCTAGCAGCAATGCTGCCGCGATTCTAGTGCTTGGTTGACGTTAACGTAAACGTCAATTGCGACCTGTGTTGGTGGTGTGGCGGTGCGAGCGTCAGACCCCGGGGTGGTGTGCGAACGAAGTCAAGTCTCCTGTTCCGCTTGTTTTGCAACAGGGAAACTCCCAGGCTCTCCAACCCTATTCACCCCCTGAATTGGGGGTCAGTGCTTGACGCAATTTGCATTAACGTGGATTTGTTCACAAACAGACATATTCCAGCAAACATCGTTTGTTTGTCATCGACGCTCCGCGGCAAGCCGCAGCGAACGTCATGGCCGTGCCCCGCCCGCTTGGGCTCGGGCGGTGGCGAATGCAGGTTCGACGAATGGTCCTTATCAAGCATCGAGGGGTTTCCAGTCATGAATCACATTCACACCCGGTCCGCGGGCGGCCTGGCCGTCGTGGCGGCGGCCGTGCTGGCGCTGATGGCGTCGCAAGCGCAGGCGCAGACGATCAAGCCGTATTTCGAGTTCAAGAAGCCGAAGATGATCACCATCGCGGGTGACCTGTCCCTGGACACCAATGGCATGTCCGCGCCGGTCTTCAATCTGGCCAGCCCCTATGTGCGTGGCTTCGAGGGCATCAGCCAGTACGACGGCGCCAGCTTCGGCCGCAACTTCATCCCGCCGGACACGATAGGCGCGGTGGGCAAGACCCAGTACATGGAAACGACCAACGGCTCCTATGCCGTGTTCGACAAGCTGACCGGCACCCGCACCTCGCTGGTCTCGGATGTGGCTTTCTGGGCCACCGCCGGCCAGACCGGCACCAACGGCGATACCCGGGTGATGTACAACGCCGCGGCCAATCGCTGGGTGGCGGTGGCCTTTGGCGCCAATACCAAGGACCTGCAGATCGCGGTTTCGGACACCTCCGACGCCCTGGGCGGCTGGAAGTCGACCAAGTTCGAGGGCTATGCCGGCTTTGGTTTTGGCTCCACGGCCGACTATCCGACGCTGGCGCTGGACAGCAATGCGGTCTACATCGGCACCAACAATTTTGCGCCCAAAACCAACGGCGGCACCAACAGCTTCCGCGGCACGACGATGAACGTCATTCCGCTGAACAGCCTGTTCAATGCGGTGGCGCCCACCACCACCAATATGGCCCAGATCGTCACGCCGTACACCGGCGCGGCCGGCGATCAGGACCGCGGCTTTGCGCCGCAGGGCGTGAACAGCAGCAGCGCCGGCTCCTCGGGCACGGTGATTGGCGTTTCGCTGTTCAACTACGACAGCCTGGGCTATCGGGTGAATGGCCTGACGTCGTCGTCGGCCACCGGTGCCAGCGCCGCGGCGGCGAGCTACCTCGGCCAGGCGGCGTTTGCCAGCCCGGGCTTCGCGCGCCAGCCCGCGGCGGCCATTCCAGCGAACCGGCGCATCGTCGATGCACTGGACGAGCGCGTCAGCAGCAGCGTGTATGAGGCCAATGGCCGCATCTACATGGTCAACACGGTGGACCCGGACGGCGACGGCCTCGATGAAACCCGCGTCCGCTACACCGTGCTGGACGCGACCACGCTGACCATTCTGTCGCAAGGCAATATCGGCCAGGCCGGCCACGACTACTACCAGGGCTCGATTGCAGTCAACAGCTTTGGCGAGGTGGTGATCGGCTACAACCGTTCGGGCCTTGATGCCGCCACCGGCAAGATCAGCTTCATGGGGCAGTCCTTTGCCACCGGCGTCAATGGCGAGCTGATCGCACGCAGCGGCGAGCTGCTGCTCAAGGAAAGCCTGGTGGACGATTATCACAATGGCGCCCTGTTCGGTCAGCCCGCCGCCGGTCGTCAGCGCTGGGGCGATTACAGCCAGGTCTCGGTCGACCCCGACGACCCGCATCAGTTCTATCTGGTCGGCGAGTTTGCCCGCGAGTACAACAATGCGGCGGGCGGTCACCCGGGCGGCACCGGCGGATCGCGCTGGGGCACCTGGATTGCCGTCATCGACGCCAGCGTGGTGGCCGTGCCCGAGCCTTCGACCTACGGCATGATGTTCTTCGGCCTGGGCTTCCTGGGTCTGATGGCCCGCCGCCGTCGCCTTGCGGCCGACGGTTCCGCCGGCTGAGCGGCAGGCAGCCATCGACGCGAGCAGGCGGGTTTGCATGGCCGCGTGGAAGATCGTCACGCGGTCGTTGTTGCCTGGAGGATTCGCGATGGTTGTTGAACTGGCATCGGCGGCCGGCGCCACGGCCCCGCTCGAGGGCCAATGGGCCGGCGACCGGCTGCAACTGGTGATCGATGCCGCGGGCGGCCGCCTGCAGGCGGATTGCGCCAGCGGCAGCTTCGCCGGCCCGCTGACCTTGAGCGCGGCCGGCACCTTCACCGCCGTCGGCGAGTTCGACCCGCAGCAGCCGGGACCGCAGCGCGCCGACGAGCCGCCGGTGCATGCCAAGGCCCGCTATGCGGGAGAAGTCAGCGGCGGCGTGATGAAGCTGTCCATCCTGGTCGAGGGCGCTGCCTCGCCCCAGCTGTTCACCCTGCGCAAGGATGCGCGCATCAAGCTCATCCGCTGCCTCTGATGGCACCTCCCCCTTGGCAGCACCCGGTCTTCGCGTCCTGCTGATAGAGTGCGCGCCATGAAGCTGCTGGTCGTCGACGATCATCCCTTGGTGCGTGCCGGTGTGGCCAGCACCCTGCAATGCATGGGCGAGGGGCTGATGGTGTTGCAGGCGGGCGATGGCGTCGAGGCCCTGTCCAGCCTGGCCCAGCACCCGGACGTGGCGCTGATCGTGCTGGACCTGCGCATGGCCGGCATGGCTGGATTTGCGGTGCTGGAGCAGGTCCGGCAGCACCACGGCGGGGTGCCGGTGCTGGTGTTGTCCTCATCCGAGGAGCCGGACGATGTGCGCCGGGCGCTCAAGGCGGGGGCCCGCGGCTATTGCCCCAAGTCATCCAGCCCGGCCACCGTGGTCGCGGCCGTGCGCCTGGTGCTCAGCGGCGAGATCTATGTGCCGACCTTCATGGCCCTGGCTGCCGACGCCGGGCCGGCACCGGCCGACACCAGCGGCATGACGCCGCGCCAGCGCGAGGTCCTGCAGGAACTGTGCAGTGGCAAGTCCAACAAGGAAATCGCCCGCGTCCTGGGCATGCAGGAGAAAACCGTCAAAGGCCACGTCTCGGCGCTCTTCCGTCACCTGAATGTGGTGCACCGCCTGCAGGCGGTGGAGGTGGCGAGGGCGTCGGGGCTGATCGGCGATGCCGGCGGGGCGTCGGCCGGCTGAGGCCGTCAGGCAGCTTCAGGGCGCCGGGCTGGGCTCGGCATGCATGGCGATGGCGCGTTCCATCGCCTCGCGCAGCTGGAGCTGCGTCACCGGCTTGTGCAGCAGGGGCAGGCCGCTGGCCACCGCCTCGCGCAACTGTTCCGGCGCGGTGTCGCCGGTGACCAGCACCGCCGGTATGTCCTGGTTGAAGGCATCCCGCAGCTGATCGATGGCCGCAATGCCGCCATTGCCATCGGCCAGTCGGTAGTCGCACAGCAGCAGGCGGGGCGGCGCGCTCAGCCGCATCACCTGCGGCATCAGTTCCCGCACGTTCGCGGCCGCGAAGACCTGGCAGCCCCAGGCGGATAAGAGCGCACTCATGGCCAACCGGATCTCGGCACTGTCATCGACCACGATCACGATATCGCCTTGACCCAGTTGGTCCAGCTTGCTCGGCCTGCCTGGGCTGGTCGCAGGGGCAGGGGCAGGCCCTGTGGCTGCCGGCTCATCGGCCAATGGCAGCCGCAGCGTGAACACCGTGCCGCGACCGGGCCTCGAGCGCAACACCAGGCGCAGACCCAGCAGGCCGACCAGGCGTTTCACGATCGCCAGGCCGAGGCCCAGCCCCTGCTCGCGTTCACGCTCGGGATGCGGCAGCTGCACGAACTCTTCGAACACCTGCTCGCGCCGTGCCCTGGGGATGCCGACACCGGTGTCGGCGACCACGATCTCGACGCGTCCCGCGCGTACCCGCAGCCGCAGCCGCACCGAGCCTTCGGCCGTGTACCGCACCGCGTTGGACAGCAGATTGCGCAGGATGCGCTCCAGCAGGACCGGGTCGCAACGCACCGTCGGATGAAGCGCTGGCGGCATCTCGCAGCTGAAGCCCAGGCCCTTGGCGCTGGCCAGCAGGGGCTGGTCGGCGGCCACGCGTATCAGCAGGGTGCGCAGGTTCAGCACCTGCCAGTTCGGCTGCAGCAGGTCGGCGTCGAGCTTGGAGATGTCCAGCATGGCGTTGAACATGGTCCCCATCGCGTCGATGGCGCTGCCCACATGCCGCAGGATGTTCTGCGACTGCTCTTTCGACGGGTTTTGGCCCAGCGCCCCGACAAACAGCGACAGCGCATGCACCGGCTGGCGCAGGTCATGGCTGGCCGCGGCCAGGAAGCGGCTGCGCGAGCGGCTGAGCTCCAGTGCCCGGTCTCTTTGCACCTCCAGGTCCACGGCCAGGGCGTTGGCGATGTGGCGGTTGTGCAGCGATTCGACCAGCGTGCGGTGCATCTGGCGCGCGAAGTTCAGGTTCACCGCCACCCACACCAGCAGCAGCACGATGGCCACCAGGAAGTAGGGCCCGTGGCCGATATAGCCGGCGAGAAAGAATCCCAGCACGGGCAGGGCAAAGTAGGCATACAGGGCCGGCAGGTGCGCGCTCAGCGACTGCATCACGCCCGCGCCCAGCCCGCTCAGCAGCACCATCAGGAGTCCGCGGTGCACATAGTCGCTGCCGGGCAGTATCAGCAGCTCGGCAACCAGCCACAGCAGGCCGTAGCCCGCCTCCATGCGCGTCACCACACGCAGCCGCCGTGCCGCGTTGTCGGTGCGGGTGGGGCGGCGCCACACCCGCCACGCGGCCCGGGCATTGAAGGCGGAGTGGGTCAGCATCACGGCCAGCCAGGTGGCCAACCAGGTTAATTGGGCCTCGTCTCGCATCAGCACCACCACCGCGATGGCCACCACGGTATTGCCCAGGATGCGCAGCGGCTCACCGCGCTTCAGGTGGCGGGCCAGGTCGGCCACCACCTGGGCATCGCGTTGGGAGCCGCTGAGCGGTTCGGCCTGGCCTAGGGTAGCCATCGCCCACCCGCTGCTGTGGCGCCGCACGAGCTGGCGCCTGCCCCCCTACTTGAGGGGGCGCGGGCGGTGGCACGGGACGGGTGCCCGCGGGCCGGCCCGGCCGCCAGGGCCAGGCTTTGCGGCTGCGCCAGCCTGCGCCCGAATGGCGCGCTACGCCCGGAACAAGGCCTTGGCTTGGGAGCGGTGGAAGCTGGGCAAGGGCGCATCGGTGCGTTCTTCTTTGGGGGGCGTCCGGGGTGGGGGCTCGAGACCAGGGCTCGGGTCCTAGGGCGGATTGTGCACGCAGAGTCGGCAACAAATACTCGCGTTCGTTCTACCCAGGGAGTCAACATGAACCAGCAAGCATCGCCCATTCGTCATTCAACCAAGCCCGCGCGGCACACTGCCCGCCCGTTGCCCCTGTGCCTGGCCATCGCCGCGATGCTCAGTGCGGGTCTCGCCGATGCGGCTGATCTGACCTGGAAGGGCGGCAAGACCAACGGGAGTGACAGCCTCACCGGCCGCATGAGCGTCGGCACGAACTGGAGCCCCAGCGCCCAGCCTGTGTCAGGGGACACCCTGCACTTCGGCAGCTCGAGCTACACGACGGTCACTAATGATCTGGGCAACCGCACCTACAACCAGATCTCCTTCGAGACCGGTGCGAGTGCCTACACGCTGCAGGGCGTGGGCAACAACATCTGGCTCACCAACGGCATCGTCAATCGCAGCAGCAACATGCAGGTGCTTGACTGGTCCAATACGGCGGGCTTTATCATCACGGCGAATCAGACCTGGGACGGTGGCACGGCCGGCATGACCATCACCGGTGGCATGGATCAGCAACATGATCTGACCCTGGCCAACAAGGTCATCTACAAGAATCTCGACTCCACCGGGGTTAGCGACGATCCCAATTCGACCGTCAGCCTGAATATCAATTCCGGCAGCAGCTTCAGCACCGGGGGGGCCGTCTCCGTGGGCGCCGGTTTCGCGTCCAGCAGCGGCACCGTCAATGTGCACGGCGCGGGCAGCCGCTTTGTCGTCGGCACAGCCCTGAACCTGGGCGAGGTCGGCACCGGCACCCTGCTGATCGACACCGGCGCCAGTGCCTCCAGCAAGACCCTGGAGATGGGCAAGAGCGGGACCGCCAAGCTCACGGTGGACGGCGTCGGTTCGAGCTTCAGCGTGGTCGACGCGACATACAGCAACAGCGATGTGATCGTCTCGGGCGGTGGAAGCTTCACCGCCACCGGCAATATGGGCCCCGGCTTCGTGCCCACTGTGAACTCCAGCGTCACGGTCAAGGACACGGGCACGCTGTTCAAGGTGCTCAAAGGCTTGTATCTGGGCACCCGAGGCGATGGACTGATGCAGCTCAGCAAGGGCGCCGGTGCCGAAATCGCCAATCTTTTCATCGGGGAAAGCAGCACGGGAGGTTTTGGCGTGCTCGAGGCGACAGGGCTTGGGTCCACGCTGAAAGCCCAGCACGTCAGCGGCAATTCAGGCCTTTTGAGCGTTGCCAACGGCGCCCAGTCTCAAGTGTCGGATTGGATGACGCTCGGGCAGGCGGGCGACTCCAGCTTCATGGCCGCGGTGGGCGGCGGCGGCGCGCTCTTGAGCGTGGCCAACGCCCTCACCGTGGGCTCGGCCGGTGCCAGCCGGGTGGATATCCTGGGCGACGGCACAGTGGATGTCGGGCAACTGGTGATCGGTACGATGGGCGTCGTCAATCTGCAGGGTGGCACCTTGAAGATGCGGACCGGCCAGCTTTTCGGGACCCTCAACTGGGACTCCGGCACGCTCAATTTCAAGGCGAACTACGCCACCGGCGACTTCCTGGGCCACGACATGGTGCTCAGCGCCGGCCAGATACTCAAGGGTGACGCGCAAATCCGTGTGGGCTCTGGCGACAGCCTCAGCTTCGCGGGGGGCGCGTTGCAGGCGACGGACTTTCTCATGGATGTGAATTCCTCCGCCACCGTGGGCCGCGGCAGCAGCCTGGCTGCCAACACCCTCACGAACAACGGGCGCCTGGTGCTGGACGGCGGTTCGGTGAACGGCGCCTTGTTCAACGCCGGCACGATGACGGGTTCGGGCTATATCCGCGCCAACCTGGGTCAGGGGGGCTTCAGCAACAGCGGCCGGTTTGACCAGGGCGACTATGTGGAGCTGGCCAATTCGGGCAGCAACATCAATACCGGCGTTTGGGCCCTGGGCAAGGGCGGCTCCCTGCAGCTGAGATCCAGCAATCTGAGCAACCAGGGCTTCATGACCCTGGCGGGGGCCAGCATCGCTGCTTTTGACGCCACCAGCATGCTGAGCAATGAGGCCAGCGGCACCATCAGCGGCAACGGCGTCATCAGCGCCAAGTTTGCCAACCAGGGCAGCCTCATCGTCGATGGCGGCAAGCTCAGCATCGAGAAAAGCTTCGCCAACGGCGGCCAGATCCTGCTGAGCTCGCCCATCGCCAGCCTGAGTGGCGGGGCGATCGACAACAGCGGCCGCATCGAGGGTCTGGGCCAGATCGGCAACGTGATCAACAACCAGGGCTTCGTCAACGCCAAGGGCGGCACCTTGACGCTGGCCGCCGCGGTGAGCAACAGCGGCACGCTGACCGTGGGCCGCGACGCGACCCTGCGCCTGAGCCAGGGCCTGCAGCCGAACACGGGCAAGATCCAGCTCGCCGGCGGCACGCTCGACAACAATGGCAAGGCCCTGGTCAACCAGGCCACGGGCGTGATCAGCGGCTACGGTGATCTGCGCAGCAGCGCGCTCAGCAACAACGGCCTGGTGCTGCTGAGTGGCGGCGTGTCGGCGGTGTACGCGGACGTGGTGGCCAACGCCGACAGCCAGATCATTCTCTCGGGCAATAGCAACACCACCTTCTACGGCAAGGTGGAGGTCAAGGCCGGCGCCGAACTGCGTGTCTCCGAGGGCTCGGTGGCCACCTTCGCGGCCGAGGTCAAGCAGCGCAACGGTGCGGACGTCAACGGCGACGGCAAGATGTTCTTCGAGGGCGGCCTGAGCATCGGCAACTCGCCGGGCTATGGCTATATCCAGGGCTCGGTGAGCTTCGCCAGCAGCAACACCTACTACGCGGAGATCGGCGGCGTCAACGCCTGCACGGAACTGAGCTGCGCGGCCGGCGCGGCGCTGCTGGACAGCAGCTTTGACAAACTGGTGGTGGGCGGCAAGCTGAAGCTGGGCGGCACGCTGACCCTCACGTCATGGAACGGCTTTGTTGCCCAGGCCGGCCAGAGCTTTGACCTGCTGGACTGGGGATCGACCAGCGGCAGCTTCAAGAGCATCGATGCCTCGGGTTTCCTGCATGCCGCAGGCACGCAGCTGGACTACAGCCAGCTTTACAAGACAGGCGAAATCAGGGTCACGGCCGTGCCCGAGCCCGAGAGCTATGCCTTGATGCTGGCGGGCTTGAGCCTGCTGGCCTGGCGTCGCCGCAAGCTCAGCGCAAGCGTTGCTTGACGCGCGGGGCCGGCCGCCCGGCCCATCACCGACATCTATTGCCAGCCAGGAGCTACCATGCCTTCACTTTTTATGAGCCCTGCCGCCCGCTGGCTGGCGTTGCTGTGCCTGGCGCTGCCGGGCGGCGCGGCGATCGCGCAGACTGGCGCTTCGCCCCAGGCCATCGAGCAGGTCGTGATCAAGCTGCTCAAAAGCCGGCCCGAGCTGGTGCGCGAAGCGCTGGACGAATTGCAGCGCCGCGAGCAAACGGGCAATGCCCGGCAGGAACGCAAGAGCCTCGCCGCTGCGTCCAAAGCCCTCAACGACGAATCCGATGCGACCGTATTGGGCAACCCGGCCGGTGATGTCACGCTGGTCGAGTTCATTGACTACCACTGCGGCTTCTGCAAAAAACTCTCTCCCAGCATCGAGGCGTTGATCCAGCGTGACAGCCAGCTGCGCGTGCTGGTCAAGCACCTGCCTATCTTGGGCCCGGAGTCGATTGCGGCGGCACAGCTGGCCTTGTCTGCAGGCCAGGGCGTCGCGGCGCAGCAACTGCACAAGGCACTGCTCGGTGCGGACTCCCTGGAAACCGCCAGCCTGCAAGCCATCAGCCGCCAATTCGGACTCAAACCCGTTGACGTCGTCGCAGTGAACCGCCAACTCGGTGAGGTGCGCGCATTGTCCGAGCGCCTGGGGATTCAGGGTACGCCCGCCATCGTCGTTGGCGATGTGATGTTTCGCGGTGCCGTCGGCACCGAGCAACTCGCTGCGGCGATTGATGCGATTCGGCGCGCCAAGGTGGCGCAGGCAGCGAAGGCGGTAAAGGCAGGGCTCAAACCTGTGGCCGAAAACCGCCGCTTGTCGCGCCCCGCTTGATCGGCGCCCGCACGCGGCCTCACCGAATTGCATTCACCGGAGTCATCGCCATGAATTGGTTTTCTCGCTTCTTGATCACGCTGTTGGCAGCAAGCGCCTTGGCGTCGGCCCAAGCCGCTGATACCTCCTACAACGTCGTTGGCAGCAACGGCAAATGCCTGGACGGCAGCGGTCTGCTCAACACCTGCGGCGGGGCTGAGCAGCGCTTCGTCTTCGGTGCTGACGGTACGGTCTATCTGGCCGGCAGCGACGGCAAGCGCTATTTGCAAGGCAATCTGTTTGCGAGCAAGACGGCCGGTTTCAGCGGCGCGCTTTCCACTGGCAACACCAGCACCTACTGGAGCCGACCCGGTGGCGACCGACTTCAACTCGCCCAAAGCCGGGCGCTGTCGGCCATGTGCCTGTCATGGCAGTTGGTGGGCTATGTGAAACCAGGCCTCAGCAGCGGGAGTCCGGGCGTGCTGAGCGCTGAACTTGCTCTGTGCTCGGCCACCGCAGCCAACCAGAAGTGGACCTTGGCCAACCCCTTGCCCGTCGACCTGACTGACCCCAGCAAGACCCAGGTCAAGAGCAGCACGCGCAGCTGTTTGCAGCAGACCGACTTCACCTCGCCGCTGTCGGCCAGCAAGCTGACCGCGTCGGTATGTGCCGGGACGGCAAAGAGCGAGTACTTTCGCTTCACCAACCAGGGCGCCATCGTGTTGAACGGCTTTTGCCTGACGCCTTCGGGAGGTGCTGGCGCGGCGGTCGGTCTGGGAAGTTGCGGCGATACGGGTGTGCCGCCTGCAGCCAATCAAAAGTGGAAGCGTGGCAGCAACTCGAGCATCGTGTCGCTCAGCACCGGTCTGTGCCTGGGCCAGACCAAGACCGGCGTTGACCTCGAGACCTGCGATGCCGGCAATGTGGCCCAGTACTGGAGCACCAGCAGCGTCGTGGCCAGCAACTGGCCACAGGGCGTGCCCGACAAACCCACTACCTATGTGCCGGGCCAGACCTTGAGTGCCGGCCAGGTCACGACGATTGTCAACTGGATCCAGGCCGAGACCTCGATCAGCAGCACGCCGTTCTGCTACAAGACCGCTGCCTACGACCGTGGCGCCGGCATCCTGCCCGGTTGTGCCGACGGCCAGTACAAGGACGGTGCCCTGTGCTACACCAACTGCCGCAGCGGCTACCATCCCGTCGGCCCGGTGTGCTGGAGCGACCAGTCGCTGTCCTACACGCCCGGCTGGCATTGCACGCAAAAGATTGCAGATGTTTGTGTTTTGTCTGCCCCGGACAGTTGCCGCGACGGCTACACCAACGTGGGCGGCGTTTGCTGGCTGTCCAAAGCGTCGTATGGAAATGGCGTGGGCAGCGGGGCAAATTCCTGCAATTCCAATCGCGTGATGCAGGCCGGCCTGTGCTACGTCAAACCGCGCGACGGCTACCAGTGCAATGTCACCAACTGCAACCAGCGCTGCGCCGCGGGCATCGCCGATTGCGGTGCCGCGGCCTGCGCCAGCAACGCCAACCAATGCGTCAACACCATCGGCAATATGGTGGTCAGCTCGGCGATGATGATCGGCTCCTTCGCCACGGCGGGCGCGATCGGCGAAGCCAAGGTCGGGGTGATGACCGCCAAGGAGGCCTACGAGGCAGCCAAGACGGCCGATGAGCTGGCACAGGCCCTGGCGGTACTGTCGAACGACATCATCAACTTCCTGCTGCTGTCAGAGAAGAATCTGGCGTCCATTTCGAGCGCCGACATCGAGGCCAAGATCGCCGCCAGGTACCCCCGCGATTCGGCCGACTACAAACACATTGCCCGGGAATGGGCGGCGCGGCAGATGCTGTTCTACACCGCCGACCTGATCAAGGACCTCGACATGATCATCATCACGGCAATCGACCCGACCGGCATCGCTGGCGTCATCGACGCTTTTGCCAAGCCGCCCTGCAAGGACCACACCCCAATGCCCTGATGACGGCCTGAGCATGGGCATGGAAGTTGCGAGGTCTTCCTCGCACACCACCATGCCCCACGCCGCCGACACCCTCTCCCCCACACTGCGCGTCCTGCTGATCGATGACGGGGCCCACCGCGTCCAGCTGATCCGGCAGGAGTTGGCGCGCCTGGGCTGCGAGGTGGTCGGCGTGATCGAGCAGGCGACCTTGATCCATGACTGCGTGCTGCGCCTGCAGCCCGACGTGGTGATCGTCGACAGCGAATCGCCCACCCGCGACACGCTGGAGAACCTGGCCACGCTGAACGCCCGCATGCCGCGGCCGGTGGTGATGTTTTCAGAGGACGCCAGCGGCGACCCCATGCGCCAGGCTCTCAGCGCTGGCGTCAGTGCCTACGTGGTGGCCGGCCTGACGCCGGAACGCCTGGCCCCGGTCCTGCAGGTGGCGATGGCGCGCTTCGAGCAGGACCTGGCCCTGCGCCAGCAGCTCGGCAAGGCCCAGGCCCAGTTGGCCGCGCGCAAGACCATAGAGCGGGCCAAGGGCGTGCTGATGACCGAAAGCGGTCTGGACGAGGACGCCGCCTACCAACGCATGCGCAAGCTGGCGATGGACCGGGGCGTGACACTGGCCGATGTGGCGCAACGCATCATCGACGCTCAGGATTTGCTGAGATCAATCTGAGTGCATGGTTTCATGCTGCGGCGCACCAAATCGGCGCGCCCGCGGTACCCGCCGCCATCAAACGGTGCGAATGGCGGCTCAATTCACGGCCGAAAGCCGGCCAAAGGCCTGGCACGCATCCTGCAAGTCGAGTAGCAAGGCTCGCAACGGCGTGAGCCCCTGAATTTCAAGTTCTGGACAAAGGCGTCCGGTCAGTGCTTCTCGGCTTTGGTTCGAGCGGTGGCTGCCCGCGGCGCCTTTTTGCATTTCTGGCTGTATTTCTGTCTCGGAGGATCTGATGACGAACCTGGTACGCAAGGAGGGGCTCATGAGTGAAGAGCGACGCAAGCTGTTGGTCGGTGGTGCGGCCGCTGCCGCAGGGCTGGCCACCTCGGCCGGTGCCTGGGCTGCCGGCTCGGACAAGCCCGAGAAGGAGGAGGTGCGCATAGGCTTCATCCCGCTGACCGACTGCGCCTCGGTGGTGATGGCCGCGGCCCTGGGTTTCGACAAGAAGTACGGCATCAAGATCATCCCGACCAAGGAAGCCTCCTGGGCCGGCGTGCGTGACAAGCTGGTCAATGGCGAGCTGGACATGGCCCATGTGCTCTACGGCCTGATCTACGGCGTGCACTTGGGGCTAAGCGGCGCCAAGAAGGACATGGCCGTGCTGATGACCTTGAACAACAACGGCCAGGCCATCACCCTGAGCAAGAAGCTGGCGGACAAGGGTGCCGTCGATGGTGCCAGCCTGGCCAAGCTGATGGCCACCGACAAGCGCGAGTACACCTTTGCCCAGACCTTCCCCACCGGCACCCATGCGATGTGGTTGTACTACTGGATGGCGGCCAACGGCATCAACCCGATGAAGGATGCCAAGGTCATCACCGTGCCCCCGCCGCAGATGGTGGCCAATATGCGCGTCGGCAATATGGATGGCTTCTGCGTCGGCGAGCCCTGGAACCACCGCGCCATCATGGACGGCATAGGCATCACCGCCACCACCACCCAGGACATCTGGAAAGACCATCCCGAGAAGGTGCTGGGCACCACCGGCGACTTCGTCAAGAAGTACCCCAACACCGCGCGGGCCGTGATCATGGCCGTGCTGGAAGCCAGCCGCTGGATAGACGCCGGCCTGCAGAACAAGCTGAAGATGGCCGAGACGATTGCCGACAAGGCCTACGTCAACACCAGCGTCGATGCGATCAACCAGCGCATCCTGGGCCGCTACCAGAACGGTCTCGGCAAGACCTGGGACGACCCGAACTACATGAAGTTCTTCAACGACGGGGCGGTGAACTTCCCCTACCTCAGCGACGGCATGTGGTTCCTGACCCAGCACAAGCGCTGGGGCCTGCTGAAGGAGCACCCCGACTACCTGGCCGTGGCCAAGCAGATCAACCAGATCGATCTGTACAAGGAGGCCGCCGCCCAGCTCAAGGTCAGCGTGCCCAAGGACGCGATGCGCTCGTCCAAGTTGATGGACGGCCTGGTCTGGGACGGCAAGGAGCCGGCCAAGTACGCGGATTCGTTCAAGGTTCGTGCCTAGGAGCTCATCATGGTCAGTGCCGTATTCCACTCCCCCCGCGAAGCTGCCTTGGAGGCCGCTGCTGCGGCCAAGACTGCACCTGTTGTCGTTGCGGCCAAGCCGGTCGAATCACGGGCGCCACGCCAGCCCTTCGACTGGCGCGGCCTGTGGCTGCAGATCGTGCCGCCGGTGCTGGGCCTGGCCCTGATGGTGGGCCTCTGGGCACTGCTGACGTTGAAGGGCGGCGCCTTCCCGACGCCGGCCGCCACCTTCGATGCGGCGGTCAAGCTGTTCGCCGACCCGTTCTACAGCAAGGGGCCCAATGACCAGGGCATTGGCTGGAACATCCTGTTCTCGCTGCAGCGGGTGGCCCTGGGCTTCGGCCTGGCGGCGCTGGTGGGCATTCCCTTGGGCTTCATGATCGGCCGCTTCGGCTTTCTGAACCGCATGCTGTCGCCGCTGATCAGCCTGCTCAAGCCGGTGTCGCCGCTGGCCTGGCTGCCTATCGGTCTCTTGGTGTTCAAGAGCGCCAACCCGGCCGCGATCTGGACCATCTTCATCTGCTCGATCTGGCCCATGGTGGTCAACACGGCCGTCGGCGTGCAGCGTGTGCCGCAGGACTATCTGAACGTGGCCCGGGTGCTGAACTTGAGCGAGTGGAAGGTGATGACGCGCATCCTGTTCCCGGCGGTGCTGCCCTACATGCTGACCGGCGTGCGCCTGTCGGTGGGTACGGCCTGGCTGGTGATCGTCGCGGCCGAGATGCTGACCGGCGGCGTGGGCATAGGCTTCTGGGTCTGGGACGAGTGGAACAACCTCAACGTCCAGCACATCATCATCGCCATCTTCGTGATCGGCATCGTGGGCCTGGCCCTGGAACAGCTGCTGATGGCCGTGGCCCGGCGCTTCTCATTCGACGACTAAGGAGCCGATCATGACCACCCCTTTTATTGATGTGCAAGCGGTCGAGATGGTGTTCAACACCCGCAAGGGCAGCTTCCATGCGCTGCGCGACATCGATCTGCAGGTGCAGCAGGGCGAGTTCATCACCTTGATCGGCCACTCGGGCTGCGGCAAGAGCACCTTGCTGAATCTGATCGCCGGCCTGTTGCTGCCGTCCAGCGGCCTGCTCTTGTGCGACAAGCGCGAGATCGCCGCGCCGGGCCCGGAGCGGGCCGTGGTGTTCCAGAACCACTCGCTCTTGCCCTGGCTGACCTGCTTTGCCAATGTGCATCTGGCGGTGGAGCGGGTGTTCGGCGCCCGTGAGTCCAAGGCCCAGCTCGACGCGCGCACGCAGGCGGCGCTGGAACTGGTGGGCATGGGCCATGCCGCGCAGAAGCGCCCGCACGAGATCTCGGGCGGCATGAAGCAGCGTATAGGCATTGCCCGGGCACTGGCGATGGAGCCCAAGGTGCTGCTGATGGATGAGCCCTTCGGGGCACTGGATGCGCTGACCCGCGCCAAGCTGCAGGACGAGCTGCTGAAGATCGTTGCGCGCACGCGCAGCACCGTGGTGATGGTGACGCACGATGTCGACGAGGCGGTGCTGCTCAGCGACCGCATCGTGATGATGACCAATGGGCCGGCGGCGACGATAGGTGAGATTTTGAGTGTCGATCTGCCCCGCCCGAGGGACCGCGTAGCGCTGGCCGAGGACCCGACCTATGTGCACGCGCGCAAGTCGGTGATCGAGTTCCTCTACTCCCGCCACGCCCACGTCGAGAAAGCGGCCTGACCGCTATCCAAGAATCAGCTGCAAGCTCTGCTGGTACTGCTCGGTCAAGCGATCGAGCTGGGCCAGCAGCAGCTCGCTGCTGCGCGCCAGGCCGGCCGCGGCCTCGGGGCCCTGCACATCGCGCAGGCTGCGCAGCAGGCGCAGCCATTCGTCGCGCACCAGGGCCTGCGAGGCGCGTATCTCGGCGCTGCTCAGCGGTGCGGCCTCCAGCTCCAGCAGACCGGCCTCGAAGGCCTTCAGGCCGGCTGCCATGCCGGCCGCATTCCCGCCGGTGGGCAGCAGATCGGCCAGCAGCGCGTCCTTGGCCAGGCGCTGGCTGAGCATGCGCTGGCGGCCGCACAGATTGACCAGCTGCAGCGGCCGGCCCGCGCCGCCGGCCTCGATCGCCCCGGCCAATTGGTCGGACACCGTCAGCAGCGCCTCGGCTGCAGCGTCGGCCTGAGTCAGCACCGCGGCGGTGGGCTTGCCCGGCAGCAGCGCGCGCAAGGCCGCCCAAGCCTGGTTGACCGCCTGCACCGCCTCGGTCGCCGTCAACAACGCCTGCAACCGGGCCAGATTGGCATCGACGCGGGCGCAGGATTCGTCTTGCAAGACCTTGGCGCGGCGCGCCTCGATGCCGGCGGCCCGCTGGGCCATCAGCTTGACCAGGCGCTGCGACAGCATGCGCTGCTGGCCGGCCAGATTCAGCGCCTCGGCCATCTCGGCCGCCCGCACCACCGAGCGGGCCACCTCGCCCAGGCGCAGATGGGCATGCATGGCGGCCTCACGCAGCAGCTTGAAGGCGCTGGCCTCGTCCAGCTCCTGGCCGGCCATCAGCAGGCCCTTGGCCCGCTCGGTCCATTTGCGGTCGTCCAGCTGGGCTTGCAGCGCGGCAAAGCGGTCTGACAGCCAGACAGCCCAGCGCAGCTGCTGCAGCAATTCCTCGGGCGCAGGCAGGGCGCTGAGCCAGACCTGCAGGCCCAGGCCCGGGCCGCGCTGGCGTTCGGCCGTATCTGCGACGCACACCCCGGGCAGGGCCGGACTCAGGAGAGCCAGGGCCTCGAGCAACTCCGGGAGGTCGGCCGCCTCACCGGGGGCCCACAGCAGCAGCGCCTGCGGTGACGATTCGAGTGCGTCCCGCACCAAGCTGTGGCGCGTGGCGCGCGCAACGACGGTGCAACCAGCATCGCCCAGCGCAGTTTCCACGGTCTGCCATGCCGCGCTCAGCCAGGCCTCGGGCCTGCCCAACAGCAGCAGCCGGGTCGGGAAAGCGGGCTCGGGCAGGGTGTTCTTCATAGGGGAAAGCGGCGCCATTGCGGTGTTGCAGCATAAAGCAGACCAAGCCCGCAACCCGCGCCGGGCTTGATCGAAACGCTGTCCTGGCACGCCGCTTGCATGAGAAATGCTGCGGTGCAACGAAGCGCCGCACATCGCGGAGTCCGCTCCGCACCCTTCTCGCCGCGCTGCGGCGATTCATTCTTGTTCATGGCCTCGCCAAGCCTGGTGCTTGTCGCGGCCTTTTGTCGTTTGCAAAAGCCATGGCAGTCTTCTCCCAGACCTTTCGGCGCGCGGGCCACAGCCCGACGCTGTTCGCCGCGTTCTTGTACTTCTCCTTCTCCTGCTGCATCTGGGTGCTCAACGGTGCGCTGGCCCCCTTCATCAGCGAGGCCTATGCGCTGACCCCGGCGCAGAAGGGCCTGATGCTGTCGATTCCCATACTGGCGGGCGCGCTGATGCGCTTTCCGCTGGGCGTGCTGTCGCAATACATCGGCCGCAAGAACGCCACCCTGGTCGAGATGGGCCTGATCGCGGTGGCCATGCTGTTCGGCTTCTTCATGGTCAAGAGCTTCAATGACCTGCTGGCCATGGGCGTGTTGCTGGGCATTGCCGGGGCCAGCTTCGGCGTGGCGCTGTCGCTGGGTTCGGGCTGGTATCCGCCGCAGTACAAGGGCCTGGCCATGGGCCTGGTCGGCGCCGGCAATGTGGGCACGGCGGTATCGGTGCTGGTGGCGCCGCCGCTGGCGCAGTGGCTGGGCTGGCAATCGGTCTATGCGGTAGCGGCCGGTGCCATCCTGATTCCGATGCTGGTGATGATCTTCATCGCCAAGGAGCCGCCCGATGTCGACGCCCATGCCTCGCTGCGCGAGCATGTGGCCTGCCTGTTCGAGAAGGACGGCTGGGCCTTCAGCCTGATCTATGGCGTGACCTTCGGTGGCTTCATCGGCCTGATCACCTTTTTGCCGACCTATTACTACGACCAGTTCGGCGTCAGCAAGGTGCAGGCCGGGCAGCTGACGATGCTGGCCGCCTTCATGGGCGCAGCGGTGCGTGTCATCGGTGGCTGGCTGTCCGACCGCTGGGGCGGCGTCAATACCCTGACCGTGGTGCTGGTCGCCGTAGCCATAGGCCTGTGCCTGGTTGGCCTGGCCGGCCACTCGCTGGTGATGACGACCCTGCTGCTGATCGCCTGCTTTGCCGCCCTGGGCGCAGGCAATGGCGCACTGTTCCAGCTCGTGCCGCTGCGCTGGCCGGCGGCCACGGCGGTGGCCGGTTCGATGATCGGCGAGATCGGCGCGCTGGGCGGTGGCCTGGTGCCCAATCTGATGGGCCTGTCCAAGCAGTATCTGGGCACCTATCTGTGGGGCTTCGTCGTCTTCGGCGTGTTGTCGCTGCTGATGCTGGGCGTGATGCGGGTGATGCAGATCCGCTGGACGCGCACCTGGGCCGAGCGCGGGGGCCGCGCTCGGCCCGTCGGGCCGGACATGGGGCTCCCCCGAGCCCCCTCCAGGAAGGGGCTCCAGCATGAGTGACGAAGCGGCCTGCGGCCGCAGGGTAAGCGGCCTACTTTGGCAGGAACAGCAGCCAGTAGATCAGCAGCAGATTCAGGATCGCCGACACAGCGAGTCCGATCTGCCACAGCGCCAGCGGGTTGCGTCGCGCCAGCGGCGTGCTACCGGGGGCGGGCAGCGGGCGCGAGGCGCCGCGCTCCAGGGCCAGCAGCAGCTCCTCGGCGGTCTCGAAGCGCAGCTTGCGCTCGCGGGACACGGCCTTCAACAAGACGTGATCGAGCCAGATCGGCACCTGGGGCAGGCTGCGCGACGGGGCTTGCGGGTCCTGGCGGAAGCGCCCGCTCTGGTAGGGCTCGATCTCGCCATAGGGCAGGCGGCCGGTCAGCCATTGATACAGCGTCACGCCCAGGGCGTAGAGATCGCTGCCGGCGTCAGCCGCCTGCGGTGGCTCGGCCCATTGCTCGGGGTTGATGTAGCTGGGCGTGCCGGCATGCAGATCGCGCAGCGCCTCGGGTTCGCGGCCGGACAGGGCCACGCCGAGATCGAGGATGCGCCACTGGCCGTCGTCGCCGAGGTGCAGATTGCCCGGCTTGATGTCGCGGTGCACGACGCCGGCGCGGTGCAGCCGGCCCAGCGCCTTGGCCAGCGCCGTGGCGCCTGCCAGAAAGGCCGCCAGCTCGGGGCGACCCTGGGCGGCCATCAGCTGCTCCAGGGTCTGGCCGCTGTGCCAGTCGAACAAGAGGTAGAAGGCGCTGGGGTCCTGCAGCTCGTGCACGCGCACGAAGCCGCCGGCCTCGGTGGCCGACAGTTTCTCGCCGAGGCGTTGGCCCAGCCAGCCCTCGTGGGCCAGCATCGCCCGCTCCTCGGCATCGCTGGCGCGGGCCTCGTGCAGGGCCTTGATGGCCACCAGGCTGCCGTCGCCGCGGCGGGCCTGGTAGAGCCGGTGCACGCCGTTGTCGGCGACCAGGCGGGTGACGGTCATGCCGTCCAGCCGCTCGCCAACGCGCAGCTTGGGTGCCGTCGGCAGGCGCTGGCCGGCGCCCCGCACATCGCTGTACTGGCCGGGCGCCAGGCCGCGCACCTGCAGCACCAGGGCGGTGGCGTTGTCGCTGCCGCCGGCGGCCAATGCAGCCTGCACCAGCGCATCGGCGCAGGCCTGCGCCTCGCCCGTGCTGGCCAGCGCCTGCAGACGCCTGGCACGCAGCAGGCCATGGACGCCATCACTGGTCAGCAGCAGGCGGTCGCCGGCGCGCAGCTCGCCCTGGGCGTAGTCCACGCGCACGGTGTCGTCCAGGCCGACCGCGCGGGTCAGCCGGTTGAGGCCGGAGCGGTCCAGCGCATGGTCCTGGGTCAGCTGGGTGAGCTCATCGCCGCGCAGCAGCCAGATGCGGCTGTCGCCGACATGGGCCAGCGTGTAGCTGTGGCCACGCAGCACCAACACGCTCAAGGTGGTCAGGGCCGAGGTCTCCGAGCCAGTGTTGCTGGCGCGGCGGTTGTGGTCGGCCAGCCAGGCGTTCTGGGCGCGTATCAGCCGGTCCAGCGCGACCGTGGTGTCCCAGCCAGGCGGGGTGGCGAAATAGTCCTGCACCAGGCTCATGACGGTGGTCTGCGCCGCGATGCGGCCGCCGCCGCCGGTGGACACACCATCGGCCAGCGCCGCAATCCAGCCCATCGCCTCATCCTGGGGCGTGGGGCGCAGCACGGCGGCGAAGTCTTCGTTGCCCTCGCGCGGACCGCGCTCGCTGCTCAAACCAATGGCGATGTCAAAGCTCATGGCCGCGATTGTCGTCACAGCGCCGGCCGGCGCACCAAGCCCAAGCCGTCGCTGTGGGCCCAAACCAACCCCATCTTGGTGCGCGCCGTGCAGGCAGCAAGCCGGCATGGCAATTGCAAGTACTTCAACAGTGTCGAGAGGTTTGTATGAAAAAGATGAAGCTGGTGATGGTGGGCAACGGCATGGCCGGTGTGCGCACGCTGGAAGAGCTGCTGAAGATCGCTCCGGACATCTACGACATCACGGTGTTCGGCGCCGAACCGCACCCGAACTACAACCGCATTCTCCTGAGCCCCGTGCTGGCCGGCGAGCAGACCCTCGACGAGATCGTGCTCAACCCCTTGAGCTGGTATGCCGACCAGGGCATCACCCTGCATCTGGGCAAGACGGTGACCAAGATCGACCGCATCCGCCGCAAGGTGATTGCCGACGATGGCACCGAGGCTGAATACGACCGCCTGCTGATCGCTACCGGCTCCAGCCCCTTCATCCTGCCGGTGCCCGGCAAGGAGCTGGACGGCGTGATTGCCTACCGCGACATCGCCGACACCAACGAGATGATCGAAGCCGCCACCAAGTACCAGCATGCAGTCGTCATTGGCGGCGGGCTGCTGGGCCTGGAGGCGGCCAACGGCCTGATGCTGCGCGGCATGCAGGTCACGGTGATCCATATCGCCGGCTGGCTGATGGAGCGCCAGCTCGATGACCAGGCCGGTGACCTGCTGCGCAAGTCGCTGGAGGCTCGTGGCCTGAAGTTCATGTTGGGAGCTCAGACCCAGGCCTTGATCGGCGACAAGGACGGCCGCGTGATGGCCGTGCAGTTCAAGGGTGGCTTGGAGATCCCGGCCGATCTGGTGGTGATGGCCGCCGGCATACGCCCCAACACCGCGCTGGCCGAGAGCGCCGGCCTGCACTGCAACCGCGGTATCGTCGTCAGCGACACGATGCAGACGACCACCGACCCGCGCATCTACTCGGTCGGCGAATGCGCGGCGCACCGCGGCATTGCCTACGGCCTGGTCGCGCCGCTGTTCGAGCAGGGCAAGGTCTGCGCCACGCACCTGGCCCAGTTCGGCATCGGCCGCTACACCGGCAGCCAGACCAGCACCAAGCTCAAGGTCACCGGCATCGACCTGTTCTCGGCTGGCGATTTCATGGGCGGTGAGGGCTGTGAAGAGGTGGTGATGAGCGACCCCTTCGCCGGCGTCTACAAGAAGCTGGTGATCAAGAACGACCAGCTGGTCGGCGCCTGCCTCTATGGCGACACCGTCGATGGCAGCTGGTACTTCAAGCTGCTGCGCGAGGGCCGCAAGATCAGCGACATCCGCGACAAGCTGATGTTCGGCGAGTCGAATATCGGCGACGTCGGCCACCAGGGCCACAACAAGGCCGCGGCGATGCTCGATGCCGACGAGGTCTGCGGCTGCAACGGCGTGACCAAGGGCACTATCTGCAAGGCGATCAAGGACAAGGGCCTGTTCACGCTCGAAGAGGTGCGCAAGCAGACCAAGGCCAGCGCCTCCTGCGGCTCCTGCACTGGCTTGGTCGAACAGCTGCTGATGTTCACTGCCGGCGGCGACTACTCGGCCGCGCCCAAGAAGAAGGCGATGTGCGCCTGCACCGACCAGAGCCACGCCGATGTGCGCGCCGCCATCCTCGACCAGCGCCTGCTGACGATTGCCGCCGTGCAATCGACACTGGGCTGGCGCACCCCCAACGGCTGCTCCAGCTGCCGGCCGGCGTTGAACTACTACCTGATCTCGACCTGGCCCAAGGAGGCCCAGGACGATCCGCAAAGCCGCTACATCAACGAGCGCAGCCACGCCAATATCCAGAAGGACGGCACCTACTCGGTGATCCCTCGAATGTGGGGCGGCGAGACCACCGCCGACGAGCTGCGCCGCATCGCCGACGCGGTGGACAAGTACAAGATCCCCACCGTCAAGGTCACCGGTGGCCAGCGCATCGACTTGCTGGGCGTGAAGAAGGAAGACCTGGTCGATGTCTGGAAGGACATAGGCATGCCCTCGGGCCACGCCTATGCCAAGGCGCTGCGCACGGTGAAGACCTGCGTCGGCTCCGAGTGGTGCCGATGGGCACGCAGGACTCGACGCAGATGGGCAAGGACCTGGAGCGCGCGATGTGGCGCATGTATGCGCCGCACAAGGTCAAGTTCGCCGTGTCGGGTTGCCCGCGCAACTGCGCCGAGGCCGGCATCAAGGACGTCGGCATCATCGGCGTGGACAGCGGCTGGGAGATGTATGTGGCCGGCAATGGCGGCATCAAGACCGAGGTCGCCCACTTCTTCTGCAAGCTGAAAACGCCCGAGGAGGTGTTGGAGTACACCGGCGCCTTCATGCAGCTCTACCGCAAGGAGGGCTGGTACTTGGAGCGCACCGTGCACTACGTCTCGCGCGTGGGGCTGGATCATGTGAAGGCCAAGATCCTCGATGACCACGAGGGCCGCAAGGCGCTGTGGGCCGAGCTGCAGTTCGCGCTCGACGGCGAGCCTGACCCCTGGTTCGATTTCGACAAGGCCAAGGTGGATTTGCGCCAGTTCAAGGCGGTGGAAGGGAGCGCGGCATGAGTGAGTGGAAAACTATCTGCAAGGTGGACGACATCCCGGTGCAGGGTGCGCGCCGCGTGCAGCGCAAGGCCGGGCCCCAGGTGGCGGTGTTCCGCGCCAGCGACGATCGTGTGTTCGCCCTGCTCGACCGCTGCCCGCACAAGGGCGGGCCGCTGAGCCAGGGCATAGTCTTCGGCCACAGCGTCGCCTGCCCGCTGCACAACTGGACCATTGCGCTGGACAGCGGCGAGGCCCAGGCCCCCGACGTCGGCTGCGCGGTGCGCTTCGAGGTCAAGCTTGTCGAGGGACAGGTCTTGCTGAATCAGCAGGAGCTGGACACCCTGGCCATCGATCTGCCGGCGTTGGTGGCCGGACCTTGCAGCAAGGTGGCCTGAAGTGAAACTGATCGGCTCACCACTGGGCTTCAGTGCCTTGACCTTCTCCGCTTCGGGGCGGCAGAGGGGGCGGGGGGCCGGCCACCACGGGCTGAAGCTTGGGCCGGTCCCTTCGGCCCGACCTCCAGCTTCTTTATGCCCGCCGTGGCCGGCCCCCCACCCCCTCTGCGGATGGGCTGGTGGCCGCCTGCACTCCCGCTGCAGCAGGGATGAGGGCGTGCCGGTCGCAGCGGGCATAAAGAAGCCGAAGTTCGGTCCGTTCAGGACCGGACGATGCTTCAGCCCGCAGCGGCCGGCACGCCCTCGTCCCTGCCGCTACACCTCCACAGGGCCGCAGCATGGCTGAGACCCGCAGCACCTGCCCCTACTGCGGCGTCGGCTGCGGAGTCATCATCGAGAGCGAGGGCGCGCAGATCACCCGGGTGCGCGGCGACCCGGACCACCCGGCCAACTTCGGACGCTTGTGCACCAAGGGCTCGACCCTGCACCTGACCGCCACGCCCGAGGTGCTGCAAACCCGCCGCCTGCTGACGCCGCAGTGGCGGCCGCAGCGTGGCGGGGCCTTGCAGCCTTTGGGCTGGGGCGACGCCACGGCCCGCATCGCCGACAAGCTGGATGCAATACGTGTCGAACATGGCCCGGATGCGATCGCCTTCTACATCTCCGGCCAGCTGCTGACCGAGGACTATCACGCCTTCAACAAGCTGGCGCGGGGCCTGGTTGGCACCAACAATATCGACAGCAATTCGCGGCTGTGCATGAGCTCGGCCGTGGTCGGCTACAAACAAAGCCTGGGTGCCGACGCGCCGCCCTGCAGCTATGACGACCTGAACCACACCGACTGCGTGTTCATCACCGGCGCGAATCCGGCCTGGGCGCACCCGGTGCTGTTCCGCCGGCTCGAAGATGCCCGCGCGGCCCGGCCGCAGATGAAGATCATCGTCGTCGACCCGCGCCGCACCGAGTCGGCCGAGTTCGCCGACCTGCATCTGCAAATCGAGCCCGGTACCGATGTCGCGCTGTGCCTGGGCCTGCTGCACGCCTGCATCTGGGAGGAGTGGCTGGACCGCGATTTCATCGCCGCCCACACCGAGGGCTTTGCGGCGCTGAAGGACCTGGTGCGCGACATGCCGCCGCGCGAGGCCGCGCGCATCTGCGGCATCGAGCTGAGCGACCTGATGCAGGCCGCGCAATGGTTTGCCCGCTCGCCGGCCACGCTGTCGCTGTACTGCCAGGGCCTGAACCAGAGCAGCAGCGGCACGGCCAAGAACACGGCACTGATCAATCTGCATCTGGCCACCGGCCAGATCGGCAGGCCGGGCGCGGGCCCGTTCTCGTTGACCGGCCAACCGAATGCAATGGGCGGGCGCGAGGCCGGCGGCATGGCCACGCTCTTGCCCGGCCACCGCGACCCCGGCAATGCCGCGCACCGCGACGAGATCGCCCGGCTGTGGGGTGTGCCTGCCCTGCCCGAGACCCCGGGCAAGACGGCCGTCGAGCTGTTCGAGGCCGCCGCGCGCGGCGAAGTCAAGGCGCTGTGGATTGCCTGCACCAACCCGGCCCAGTCCATGCCCGATCAGGCCCTGGTGCGCCGGGCGTTGGAGCGCTGCGAGCTGGTCATCCTGCAGGAGGCCTTTGCCGACACGGCCACCGCGGCCTACGCCGATCTGTTGCTGCCGGCCGCGACCTGGGGCGAGAAGGAGGGCACCGTCACCAACAGCGAGCGCCGCATCAGCCGCGTTCGCGCCGCCGTGCCGGCACCGGGCCAGGCCCGTGCCGATTGGCAGATCGTCTGCGATGTGGCCCAACTGCTGGAGGCGCGCTGGCGCCCCGGCCAGCCCAGCCTGTTCGCGCACACCGGCAGCGAAGCCCTGTGGCTGGAGCACCGCGAGGCCACCCGCGGCCGTGATCTGGACATCACCGGCCTGAGCTATGCCCTGCTCGATGCTCAGGGCCCGCAGCAATGGCCCTATGCCGAAGGCGCGACCGAAGGCCGGGCCAGGCTGTACCAGGACGGCCAGTTCGCCACCGCCAACGGCCGTGCCCGCTTCATCGCCAAGCCCTACCAGCCCGCCGCCGACAAGCCCGATGCCCGCTACCCGCTGGTGCTGAACACCGGCCGCATGCGCGACCAGTGGCATGGCATGAGCCGCAGCGGCGTGGTCGGCAAGCTGTTCAGCCACGAGGGCACACCGGCCCTGCGCATGAGCCCGCATGATCTGCCGCGCCGGGGTCTGAGCGATGGCGATCTGGTGCGCGTGCGCTCGCGCCGTGGTGAGCTGGTGCTGCCGCTGCTGGCCGACGCGGGCATCAAGCCGGCCCAGGCCTATGTGGCGATGCACTGGGGCCAGGAATTTGTCTCAGGCCGTTCCGCCCAGGGCCAGGCCTTGCTGGGCATCAATGCGGCCACCCAGAGCGCGTTCTGCCCCGACTCCCGGCAGCCCGAGCTTAAGTTCAGCAGCGTCAGCGTCGAGCGGCTGGAGCTGCCCTGGCGGCTTAGCGCCGCGGCCTGGTGCGAGGCCGGCGAGAGCGCGGCCATGGCCCAGCGCCTGCGCGGGCTGATGGGCCAGCTGGATTACGGCAGCTGCGTGCCCGTGGCCGGCCGCGACGGTCTGGAGGGCTGGAGCTTCGAGGGCGCCAGCGCCGCGCCTGTGACCCAGACCTTGATCACCGCCTTTGCCGAGGCGCTGGGCCTGAAACAGCCCGGCCTGCTGCGCTATGTCGACACCCGCCGCGGCCGCTGCCGGCTGCTGCGCCTGGCCGGCGCCGGCGAGGACGCGCGGCTGCAGGCCGTGCTGCGCGTCGGCGAGGGCCGAGAGGGTGCCTGGCTGCTGAATCTGTGGCGCGAAGCCGAGCCGGTGGCGCCGCACGGCCGCTGGCTGCTGGCGCCGGAAGCCGGCACGCCGGCGGGCCTGGTCGAGCGCAGTGCCCAGATCTGCAACTGCCTGGACGTCAGCGAAGCGCGCATCACCGATTGCCTGGGGCGTGCTACTGGCGACGCCGGCACCCGTCTGGCAACGCTGCAAGCCGAGCTGCGCTGCGGCACCCAATGCGGCTCCTGCCTGCCCAGCCTGCGGCGGCTGGTCGCCGCCACCCCCATCAAAGTCGTCGAAGAGGTGAACTCATGAACGCAAACGCTGCTCCCCGCGTCAGCCTGGTCGGTGCCGGCCCCGGCGATCCTGAGCTGCTGACCCTGCGCGCACTGAACCGGCTGCAGGCCGCCGACGTCGTGCTGTGCGACGACCTGGTCGACCGCCGCGTGCTGGCCCTGCTGCGCCACGATGCTCGCGTGCTCCATGTCGGCAAGCGCGGTGGCTGTGTGTCGACCTCCCAGGCCTTCATCCACCAGCTGATGCTGCGCGAGGCCCGGGAAGGCAAGCGCGTGGTGCGGCTCAAGGGGGGCGACCCCTTCGTGTTCGGCCGGGGCGGTGAGGAGTGCCAGGCCTTGCGCGAAGCCGGCATCGAGGTGGAGGTGGTGCCCGGCATCACCGCCGGCATTGCCGCGCCGGCTGCCGTCGGCATCCCGGTCACCGACCGCCGACACGCGCCGGGGGTGGCCTTCGTCACCGGCCATAACCGTGCCGATGCGGAGTCCGGTGCCGGTCCCGACTGGGCGGCGCTGGCGCGCAGCGGCCTGACGCTGGTGATCTATATGGGCCTGGCCCGCTGCGAGGCCCTGGTGGCCGAGCTGCGCGCCGCCGGCATGGACGGCGACATGCCCGCGGCCGCGATTGCCGCCGCCCACACGCCGCAGCAACGCCAGCTGCTGTGCACCCTGGACGGCCTCGCCCAGGGCCTGCGCGATGAGCAGATCAGCAGCCCGGCCATCCTGGTCATCGGCGAGGTGGTGCGCGAGGCCCATGGCTGGGCCGAGCTGACTCAGCAGCTTCAGCAGCGCACCGCCCTCGGTTAACTCAAGCGGAAGCCTCGCACCAGCCCCGACAGCTTGATCGCCTGCTCTTTCAGCGACTCGGCCGCCGCGGCGCTTTGCTCGACCAGCGCGGCATTCTGCTGCGTCATCTGATCGAGCTGTATCACCGAGCCGTTGACCTGGCCGATGCCGTGGCTTTGCTCGACGGTGCTGGCGCTGATCTCGGCAATGATGTCGGTCACGCGCTTGACGCTGGCGACGATCTCGCCCATCGTCGTGCCGGCGTCCTGCACCAGGCGGGCCCCGGTCTCGACCTTGTCGACGCTGGTGCCGATCAGCGTCTTGATCTCCTTGGCGGCCTCGGCACTGCGCTGGGCCAGCGAGCGCACCTCGCTGGCCACCACAGCGAAGCCCCGCCCCTGCTCCCCGGCCCGAGCCGCCTCGACGGCGGCATTCAGGGCCAGGATATTGGTCTGGAAGGCAATGCCGTCGATGACACCGATGATGTCGGCAATCTTCTTCGAGCTGGTATTGATCTCGTCCATCGTGGCCACCACCTGGGCCACCACCGAGCCACCGCGCTGCGCCACCTCGGCGGCGCTGTTGGCCAGCTGGTTGGCGGTGGCGGCGCTGTCGGCGCTCTGGCGCACGGTGCCGGTCAGCTCGGTCATGGCGCTGGCGGCCTGCTGCAGGTTGGAGGCAGTCTGCTCGGTGCGCTGGCTGAGGTCGGTGTTGCCGGTGGCGATCTCGGCGCTGGCGGTCTGGATGCTGTCGGCGCTGTGCCGCACCTCACCGACCACCTGGTTCAGCGCGGCCTTCATCTTGTCCAGCGCCCGCAGCACATCGCCGATCTCGTCGCCGCGATCGGTGGCCAGTGTGCCGGTCAGATCGCCCTGGCCGATGCGCTCGGCCATCTTGGCCACCTCGGCCAGCGGCGCGGAGATCGCGCGCACCAGATACATCGTGCTGACGGCCAGCAGCAGCACCACGACGCCCATCACGCCGGCTACCGTCCAGACGGTGCGCATGCGCTCGGCCCCGGCCTGCTCGCGCAGCTGGTCCGACTTGGCCTGCTGGAGCTTGACGAAATCCTGCTGGCGAGCGAGGTAGTCGGCCACGGCGGGCAGCATCTTGTCTTTCAGCGCCGCGTTGGCGCCCTCGGCATTGCCGCCGGCCTTGAGCTTGGTGGCGTCGCCGCGTATCGCGATATAGGTCTTGCGGGCGTCGGCCACGCGCGCCATCGCCGCCTTCTCGTCGTCTTCCTGGGCCAGGGCCTCCAGCTGCTTCTGGATGTCGGAAATGGCCGCCGTGGTGGCGTCGATGTCGGGCTTGAGCATGGCCCCGACGTTCGCATCGGCACTGGCCAGGCCGGCCACCGCACGGCTGGCATTGGTCTCGGTCATGCCGCGCCAGCGCAGGGCCAGCTCGAACTTGCTTTGCTGGCGTTCCTGCACCAGCTTGGCGGCTGCCTGGAGGGCGCTGGTGCGGCTGGCGGAGGCCACGGTCATCAAGGCCATGGCCACACCCAGGGCGATGGTCGGCATCCAGAGCCGGGCGGATATGCTGAGCTGTTTCATGGCACGGGCATCCCTTCTTCGTTTCTTTTGACGCGCCGGCGGGGCCGGTGCGTGGTGTCTCCGGGGCCTGACCCCTTGTTCCAGAGTCTGCCGTGGCAGCTTAGCCTTGTTTGCCCGGGCCGGGGTCGCCAGCCCTCTGTTAGGCTGTGGTTTCTGTGAACTCTCACTGGCAGCGATGAGCTTTCTGGCCATAGACATTGGCAATACGCGCCTGAAATGGGCGCTGTACGCATCGCCCCAGCCGGGCGCCGCCCTGCTGGCCCATGGGGCGGTGTTCCTCGAGAACATCGACCAGCTGGCCGAAAGCGAATGGCAGGCCTTGCCCGCTCCGCACTCCATCCTCGGCTGCAATGTGGCCGGCGATGCGATCCGCCGTCGCGTCGAGGAGCAGGTGGATGAGTTGTGGGAGCTGGAGCCGCGCTGGGTCGTGTCCGCCTTGCAGGGCGGGGGCATCACCAGCGGCTACGACCATCCCGGGCGCCTGGGCGCCGACCGCTTCGTGGCGCTGATCGGTGCGCGCTGGCATGTGCTGGCCCGCGGCCCGGCCCGGCCGGCCCTGGTGGTGATGGTGGGTACGGCAGTGACGGTCGACGCGCTGGATCAGAGCGGCCACTTCCTCGGCGGCCTGATACTGCCCGGCCACGGCATCATGCTGCGCGCCCTGGAAGGCGGCACGGCCGGCCTGCGCGTGCCCACCGGCGAGGTGCGCGAGTTCCCGACCAACACCTCGGATGCGCTGACCAGCGGCGGCACCTATGCCATCACCGGCGCGATCGAACGCATGCACCGTCACCTGAGCCAGCGCTGTGCCGCGCAGTGCGCCCATGCGCCCGTGACGCTGATGACCGGCGGTGCGGGCTGGAAGGTCTCGCCGGCGCTGGACGTGGCTCACGAGCTGGTGGAGTCGCTTATCTTCGACGGCATGCTGGCCTTGCAGTCGCACCGGCTGGCACTCTAGTTTTCGACCCAGCGCCGCACCTTGGCGGCGCGCCTCCTGAAAGTTATGCCATCATGCGCGCAGAACTTCTGGGAGGGAGTCATGCAGCTCGAAGAGCGCGGCTTGAGTGGCGTATTGCGTCTGGCGGAAATGGTGGCCCAAGGGCTGACCTCGCCGCAGCATTTGTTGTCGGAGTTGCGGGTGGTCTTTCATGCGGCCTCGGCCATGCTGGTGACGCCGTTTGCGCGCCAGGCCCGGGGCTCGCCCTGGCTGGCCCAGGGCCTGACCTGCTCGGTAGGCATGGACTGCCGCCAGCAGTATTACGAACGCTGGATGGACAGCGACCCCTGGCGCATGGCCTGGCTGGAGCGCGGCCTGCCGATCAAGTCGGGCACGGCCCATGCCGGCCGTGACTTCCTCAGTGGCGAGCAGCTCTCGCACACCCACTGCTATGCCACGTTTGCGTCGCTGCACGGCCTGTGGGATGTCAGCTGCCTGATCATCGATGATGGCCAGGGCCAGTCGGGCGGAACCATGCTGGTACTGGCGCTGAACCGGGCCCGCCATCAGCCGCCGATGGGCGATGCCGATATCGCCCGGTTGCGCTCCCTGCATCTGCCGCTGCAGCGGGCCCTGTCACTGTATGCGGCCCAGCAGCCCGCGGCGCCCGACCTGTCGGGCCCGGCCTCGGCCTTTGCCAGCGTGCCGCAGGCCGTGCTGGTGTTGCGCGCCGACCGGCAGCTGATCTACACCAACCCTGCGGCCGAATCGCTGCTGACGCTGGGCGATGCCCGGGCGGCAGCTGGGCGGCTTGAGCGCCTGGGGCAACTCGAGGTCGCGGAGCTGGACAAGCTGCTGGCCCATGCCGCCGCCGGCAGTGCCGAGGAGCAGGGCCTGTGGTTCGGGCCCGATCTGCAGACCGGCCGCGTCCACGCGGCCAGCCTGGCCGCCAGAACCGCCCGCGCGGCTGCCTGGCCCGAGGGCGCTCTGCTGCTGACGGTGCAACGCGATGCCCCGCGCATCAGTCAGGCCGCGCGCATTGCCGGCCTGGCCTCACGCTGTGCGCTGAGCCCGGCCGAGCGCCAGGTGCTGGAGTTGCTCTGCGCCGGTCTCAGCGTCGGGCAGGTCGCGGAGCGCCTGGACGTGCGCGTTTCCACCGTGCGCACCCATGTGCGTGGCCTGCTCGAGAAGACCGGTTCCGGGCGGCTGATGCTGCTGCTGGCGCAGATGGGGGCGGTGTCGGCAAAGCATGCTGAAGCGGCTTGATGAGACGGCATGAGCCGGCTCAAGACGGGCCCGAGCGCGCCGTCTGCTCGCCGCGCAGCTGGGCCAGCTCTTCGCGTACGCCGCGCAGTTCGGCATGCAGATCACGCAGGATGTCCTGCTCCATGCGGCGCTCCGAACTCTCGACCCAGTTCGAGGCGATGGCCGCCGTCACCAGCGACAGCACCGCGTAGCCCAGCAGCACCACGAACACGGCAAAGATTTTCGAGGCGGGGGTGGTGGGAACGATGTCGCCGTAACCGACGGTGGCCGCGGTGGTGAAAGCCAGCCAGAGGCCATCGCCGAGGCTGCGGGCGCGCGGCTCCAGCGCCCAGAAGCCGAGGCCGCAAAAGCCCAGCACGAGCAGCGCCAGCATCAGCAGATAGGCCAGGCCACCGCGGGTGACCCAGGATTTGATCGCCCAGACCATGCGCACCAGGGTTAGCAGCGCCACCAGCAGGCGCATGGCCAGGGCCAGTGTCGATTCGGCGCTGGGCGGCAGCAGGGCGGCCAGCATCAGGCCGGCCAGCAGCACCAGGTCCAGTGCGTTGCGGCGCAGATAAGGGCGCGGATGGGGAAGCAGCCGGGCCACCCGCCACAGCGACAGCGCAATCAGCGCTGCGGCAACCAGATAGATGGCAATCGCCAGCGGCGTGGGCAGACTCTCCAGCAGTTCGATGTAGAAGGCCGGAATGGTGGCCAGCAGTGCCACCAGCACCGGCCAACGCCAACGCTGCTCCTCCCGCGTGGCCGCAGGGTTGAGGGCCGGAGGCCGGGCCAGGCCCCAGCTGCGCGTGCTCATGCGATATGGCATGGCAGGCAGCTTAGGCGCGGTCGATCCGACCGGCCTTGACCGAGGTCAAGTGCGGGGCGCCGGACCGATGGCGCCCCGGCGAGCCTTAAAGAATGTAGCGCGAGAGGTCCTCATCCCTGGCCAGCTCGCCGAGCTTGGCATCCACGGCAGCGGCGTCAAGGCAGACGCGCTGGCCGGCCAGATTCGGTGCGTCGAAGCTGATCTCGTCCAGCAGGCGCTCCATCACGGTGGCGAGGCGGCGCGCGCCGATGTTCTCGGTGCGCTCGTTGACCTCGAACGCGATCTGCGCCACGCGGCGCACGCCGTCGGGGCTGAGCTCCAGCGTCACGCCCTCGGTGGCCAGCAGGGCCTGGTACTGCCTCACCAGGCTGGCATGGGTGCTGGTCAGAATGGCCTCGAAGTCATCGACCGACAGCGAGCCCAGCTCGACACGGATCGGGAAGCGCCCCTGCAGCTCGGGTATCAGGTCGCTGGGCTTGGCCAGATGGAAGGCGCCCGAGGCGATGAACAGGATATGGTCGGTCTTGACCATGCCGTACTTGGTGTTGACCGTGGTGCCCTCGACCAGGGGCAGCAGATCGCGCTGCACGCCCTGGCGCGAGACTTCGGCGCCATTGCCCTCGCTGCGCGAAGCAACCTTGTCGATCTCGTCGATGAAGACGATGCCGTTCTGTTCGGCGTTGTGCAGCGCGGTGGTCTTGATCTCGTCCTCGTTGACGAGCTTGCCGGCCTCCTCCTCGACCAGCAGCTTCATCGCCTCGGCGATCTTCACCTTGCGTGTCTTGCGCTTGCCCGCGCCCATCTGCGAGAACATGCCCTTGAGCTGCTCGGCCATGTCTTCCATGCCCTGCGGGCCCATGATCTCCAGCGCCGGCCGGGCCTCGGCCAGGTCGACCTCGATCTCCTTGTCGTCCAGGGCGCCCTCGCGCAGACGTTTGCGCATCACCTGGCGTGCCGTATTTTCATTCGCAACAGCGGGGCCAGGTATTGCTGCGGGCGTCGGCGCGGCAAAACCGAACTCGCTGCCGCTTGATGCCCCGCGCGGTGGCGGCACCAGGATGTCGAGCACGCGGTCCTCGGCTGCGTCTTCGGCGCGGGTGCGCTGGCGACGCATCTGCGTCTCGCGCTCCTGCTTGACGGCCATGTCCACCAGGTCGCGGATGATGCTGTCCACATCCTTGCCGACATAGCCGACCTCGGTGAACTTGGTGGCCTCGACCTTGATGAAGGGCGCATCGGCCAGTTTGGCCAGGCGGCGCGCGATCTCGGTCTTGCCCACACCGGTGGGGCCGATCATCAGGATGTTCTTCGGCGTGATCTCGCTGCGCAGCTTTTCATCGACCTGCTGGCGGCGCCAGCGGTTGCGCATGGCAATCGCCACGGCGCGTTTGGCGGCCTGCTGACCGACGATGTGGCGGTCCAGCTCGGAGACGATTTCTTGCGGTGTCATGGACATGGTGCTACAACCTCAGGCATCAAAATAATGGTCAAGTTACAGGGAGGCTGAAATGAAACAAATGCGTACTCGTCGCGTCATTGCAGCACTGGTCTTGGGCAGTCTGCTGCTCCAGCTGGCGGGTTGCGCCACTGTTGCCAAGGGCGACACCCAGACGGTGGCCTTGCGGGTGCAGACGGCCGATGGACAGCTGCTCGGCGGCGTGCCCTGCGAGCTCTCGAACAAGCTGGGGCGCTGGTCGGTGAGTGCCCCGGGCAGCGTCGTGGTGAAGCGCTCGGTGGAGCCGCTGATCATCAAGTGCGAGAGCGAGCAATGGGTGATGGCCGAGCAGCTGAAAGCGGAGTCCGAGGCCAGCCTGGGCAGCTCGGCAGCCAAGGGCGCTGGCACCGGGGCCGGCGTGGGCGCGGCACTCGGGCTGTTGTCGCCAATCGTGTTTCCGTTCATTGGCCCGATGGTGTTGTTCTCGGTGGTGGCGGGGGCGACGGCAGGGGCGGTCTATGGCGGCGTCAGCGGGGCGGTGGTGGATGCCGCTTCCGGTGCGGCCTTCGACTATGCCCCCGAGATTGCCGTGATCGTGAAACCCCGTGTCGTCGAGCCGGTGGTGGCCGCCCGCTAGCCCTTGGCCGGCAGCGGCTCCAGCGTTTCGATGATGTGGCTCTGGTTGGTGTAGATGCAGATGTCGCCGGCAATCTCCAGCGAACGCTTGACCACGTCGGCCGGCGCCAGCTCGGTGTGCTGTATCAGCGCCCGCGCCGCGGCCTGGGCATAGGCGCCGCCAGAGCCGATGGCGACGATGCCGTGCTCGGGCTCGAGTACGTCGCCATTGCCGGTGATGATCAGCGAGGCTTCTCGGTCGGCCACGGCCAGCATGGCTTCGAGCCGGCGCAGCACGCGGTCGGTGCGCCAGTCGCGGGTCAGGTCGATGGCGGCGCGCACCAGATTGCCCTGGTGCTTCTCCAGCTTGGCCTCGAAGCGCTCGAACAGGGTGAAGGCGTCGGCCGTGGCGCCGGCAAAGCCGGCCAGCACCTGGTCACGGTAGAGCTTGCGCACCTTGCGGGCGCTGGATTTGACGATGATGGTGCCCAAGGTGACCTGGCCATCGCCGCCGATGGCGACCTGGTTGCCGCGCCGGACGCTGAGAATGGTGGTGCCGTGATACTGTTCCATTCGTGCCAGTTGGGGTAGCTCGGAGGAATTTCAAGTTCGGTAGCCCGGATGAAATCCGGGGGGCTAAACCGCGTGCACCTTCACCTTGGCATGCTCGTTGATCCCCATCGCGCCGAAGAACAGGGCCACCAGGCGATGCGCTTCGGTGAAGGTGACGGCGCGGTTTTCGCTGCGGCGGCTCAGCACCCAGTTCAGCAGATCGCCGGCGGCGATGAAGTCCACCCGTATCAGCCGCGTGCAGGACACATTGACCTGGGTCGAGTTGCCCAGCTCGGTGTTCATGCGCTTGAGCGTGTCGCCGATGTCGCCGACCAACTGGCCCGAGAGCTCGAACTGGGCCACCTGCACCATGCCGGCCTGGTCGAGGATCTGCGACTCCATGAAGCTGGTGCTGGCTTCGGTGACGATGGAGGTCGGCGGGGCGACCGTCGATTGCGTGGCGCCGCTGATGCGGGCGCGGCAGGTCACCCGCTCCCATGACGGCGGCGAGACCTCGTAGGTCACGCAGTAGTCGATGGCGGTTTCGTCGAACTGGTCCGGCCGGTTGGCCACCCGCAGCGCGTCCAGGCGCAGCATCCAGTAGGCCGGGTCGGCGTCGCGGCCGCCGGTGGGCGAGGCCTCCTTCAGCACGTTGAAGAAATGCTCGCCCGACAGCCAGCGCAGGTCCAGCGGCTGGGATGCCCACTGGCGCATCAGCTCGCTCAGGCGCCCGCAGGCCTCGACCTCGACCTGGCGCAGCGGGCCCCAGTCGAACACCCAGGGCAGGGGCATCTGCAGGGTCTGCGAGCGCAGCCTGGAGACGGCCTCCAGATCCAGCACCTCGGGCGCGACCCAACCGATGTCGCCGCGGTCCTGGCTGGGCTTGGGCGGCTCGGCACTGGCCGCGGCGGCCACCAGCTTGGGCAGCGAGAACCATTGCGGCGACGACAGCGCGAACTGCTGGGCGTAATTCAGCGCCAGGGTCTCGAATTTGTCCTGCTGGCCGGTGGCGCGGTAGAGGTCGAACAGCACCAGCCAGGTTTCGCTCTGCAGATTGCGCGGGCCGCCGGGTTGGGTCATGTTCAGCAGCGCCCGCTCGCACTGCTCGAAGTCGGCATTGGCAAAGGCGATCACTGCCTCGTCCAGCTCGGGGTCGTGCACCACCTCGCTGACCTCCATCGCCGGCAGGACCGTGCGGTCGTTGAGGAAGTCCAGCGCCACCAGCGAGATCTCGGCCGGCTTGTCGGGCTCACTCAGCGGCGGCATGCTCTGCTTCATCTTCGCCGCGGCCGGGGGCGGCATCAGCTCCAGCCGTTCCAGTTCCTCGGCGCTGGCAGCCTCGGCCACGCTGGGGCTGGGTTCACGCTCCACGCGGGCCGCACGGGCGGGCACCGGACGCGCCACCGGCGGGCCAACGGGATGCTCGGGCGGCGAGGGCGGGGCAAAGTGCGCCGGCTGGGTGGCGGTGTCGTAGAACGACGGCGGCCGGGGGCGGTTGCCGCCGATCACGTTCTCGCTGACCATTTGCTGTTCGATCGCGTCGATCTTGGCCTTGACGCCCTTCTCGGGGCGGCCGGAGGCGGGCTCGCTGTGGCGGCCCGAGTCTTCCATGCGCGAGCTGGCGCTGCCCAGGGCCGCCAACTGCTCGTTGGTCAGACCCTCGCGGCGCACGCGGCGCAGCATGTCCAGCTCGTTCTTGCGCACAAAGTCGTTGCGACGCTTGCGCTCTATCATCGACTTGAGCTCGCTCTTGGCGAGATCGTCCTCGAGATTGCTGTCCTGCTTGGTGCTCAGCTCGGCCCAGTCCGTGGCCGGGTTGGCCACGAAGCGCACGACCTTGCGGAAGAAGCTCTCGCCGTCTTTCGGATCTGTCATGAGGCTTCTTTGAGGGGGCTGCTGAGTACCGGGGGCGAATCAGTCGCCGAACATCTTCTGCTTCATCTCCCGGCGCTGCTGGGCTTCCAGGGACAGCGTGGCGGTCGGGCGGGCGATCAAGCGGCCCAGGCCGATGGGCTCGCCGGTCTCGTCGCAGTAGCCGTATTCGCCGGTGTCCAGGCGGGCCAGCGACTGGGTGATCTTCTTCAGCAGCTTGCGCTCGCGGTCGCGGGTGCGCAATTCCAGCGCATGCTCTTCCTCGATGGTGGCGCGGTCGGCCGGATCGGGGACGATGGAGGTGTCTTCGCGCAGATGCTCGGTGGTCTCGCCGGCATTGGACAGCAGGTCTTCCTTCAGTTCCTGCAGCTTGCCGCGGAAGAAGTCGAGCTGCTTGTCATTCATGTACTCGGTGTCGGGCATGGCGAAGATCTCGGCTTCGCTCATCTCGCGGCCGGATTTGGTCTTCCAGGCATTGGCCAGCTTGGGGTCCGGCTTGGCGGCGATTCGGGGGGTATCAATCACAGGGCTGTTCATTTGTCGCGTTGGCGGCTTAGGGGGAGCAAAACGGTCCGCGAACCGGCTGGAGCCAACCAGGGGCGCATGCACCATGGCCGGGCCCGTATCCACTTTGGACGCCGCCGCCTTGGCGGAGGATTTGCCCGCGGGCTTGGGGGCCGGGGCTTGAAGCGTTGACTTGGTGCTCATGGTGTCCATTGCTGTATCGCCCGATTTCGGGCTGGCCGCCTTAGTTGCGACCTTCGCTGCGGGCTTTGCTTCGGCCTCTGCGGCCGCGTGCTTGGCCTTGGCTGGGGCATGGGCGGCAGCCGGGGCTGCCGCAGCGGTCACTGCTGTTTTGGCGGATGCCTTGGTCGGACTGGATGCTGGGGCCGGGGTCTTGCTCACGTCTGTCTCCTCGCATCGGCAGTTATACCTGCTCTGTGGGTCGGCTGTGGGTCACATCTGCATTCCCTGCCACTTCGGGCGCCGCGGATTGTAGCCACGTTGCGAGAATGCCAACGCTTTGACGACAAATTTAAACCAGGCAGCCTTCCAATCCCTGTAACAAGATATCTTTTGGCAGGTCTATGCCGATGAAGACCATCTTGCTGGTCTTGGTCTCGCCGGGCGCCCATTTGGGGCCCAGATCGCTGCCCATCAGCTGGTGCACGCCCTGGAAGATGACCTTGCGGTCCGAGCCCTTCATGTTCAGCACGCCCTTGTAGCGCAGCATCTTGGGGCCATAGACCTGGACGATGGCACCCAGGAAGTCTTCCAGCTTGGCCGGGTTGAAGGCCTTGTTGGACTTGAAGACGAAGGATTTCACGTCGTCGTCATGGGCATGGTGGTGCGGGTGGTCGCAGTGCTCGCCATGCTCATGGTCGTGATGATCGTGCTTGTGGTCGTGCTTGTGGCCGTGGGGCTCATCGGCCTTCAGGAAGTCGGGGTCGATGTCCAGCTTGGCATTCAGATTGAAGCCACGCAGATCGAAGACCTCGGCGATGGGCACCTCGCCGAAATGCACGCGGCGCTGCGGCGCACGCGGGTTCATGTGCTTGATGCGGTGGCTCAGATCCTCCAGCTTGGCCGCATCGGCCAGGTCGCTCTTGCTGATGAAGATCTGGTCGGCAAAGCCGATCTGGCGGCGCGCTTCCTGGCGCTCGTTGAGCTGGGCGTCGCCGTGGACGGCGTCCACCAGGGTCAAGACCGAGTCGAGCAGATAGCTTTCGGCGATCTCGTCGTCCATGAAGAAGGTCTGGGCCACCGGACCGGGGTCGGCCAGGCCGGTGGTCTCGATGACGACACGGTCGAACTGCAGTTCGCCCTTGCGGCGCTTTTCGGCCAGATCATTCAGCGTGGTGCGCAGATCTTCGCGGATGGTGCAGCAGACGCAGCCATTGTTCATCTGGATGATCTGCTCGGTGGTGTCCGAGACGAGGATCTCGTTGTCGATGTTCTCCTCGCCGAACTCGTTCTCGATCACGGCGATCTTCTGGCCATGGGCCTCGGAGAGCACCCGCTTGAGCAGGGTGGTTTTGCCCGAGCCGAGAAAGCCGGTCAGGATGGTGGCGGGGATCAGAGAGGTGGACATGATGGTGACTCGATAACTGCAGGTTTGGCAAGGCGGAGCCCTGACAAATGGGGGCCGCAGACTGTGGTTCAAGGCCGGGCGGCTGTCAATGGGGTATTCTGTGCTTTCCGCAACTCCCTCGCGCCTGCGCGATGTCCGAGCCTTCACCCAGGACCAGCCCGAAACCGGGCGCCCGTCATACCGCCGTTGCCGACCGACGCACCGTGTTCGAGCGTGTGCTCGAATTCCTGCATCCGGGGCCGGATTCCAAGCTTGAACTGATCGCCACCCTGGCCGATGCGGAGCAGCGCGAGCTGATCGAGCCCGAGTCGCGCCTGATGCTCGAGGGTGTGCTGCGCATGGCCGAGCTCAGCGCAGGAGACGCCATGGTGGCCGCCCCGCGCATGGACCTGCTGGATATCGACGCACCCTACGAAGACCTGCTGGCCGCGGTGATAGACACCGGACACTCGCGCTTCCCGGTGTTCGAGGGGCAGAAAGACAACATCATCGGCATCCTGCTGGCCAAGGACCTGCTGAAGCTGCAGCGCGCGCCCGAGATCAATCTGCGCATCCTGTTGCGGCCCACCGTCTTCGTGCCCGAGTCCAAGGGCCTGAACGAGCTGCTGCGCGACTTCCGCTCGAACCGCAACCATCTGGCCATCGTCATCGACGAATTCGGCAACACCGCCGGCCTGATCACCATCGAGGACGTGCTGGAAGAGATCGTCGGCGAGATCGAGGACGAGTTCGACGACAAGGACGGCGACAGCAGCATCTACACCCTGGCCGATGGCAGCCAGCGGGTGGCCGGCGACGCCGACATCAGTGCCGTCAACGAGGCCTTCTCGGTGCGGCTGCCGGAAGAAGATTTCGACACCATAGGCGGGTTGATCGCCCAGGAGATGGGCCGCGTGCCGCGGCGCGGCGAGATCGTCGAGCTGGCCGGCCTGAGCTTCAATGTGATGCTGGCGCGCGGCGGTGCGGTGCGCTGGTTCAAGGTCACCCGGGCGCCCGAGCGCAAGACGGAAGCCGACGGGGCACCCGCCGCGTGAAGCTGCTCGCCCGTGCGCGCAGCTGGCTCGCCAGCGCGCCGGCCATGCTTGTGGCCGGCCTCGGCCAGACCCTGTCATTCGCGCCGTTCGAGGCCTGGTGGCTGCAGCCGCTGTCGCTGGCCCTGCTGGCCTTCGCCACCCTGCAGGCCGCGCCGCGCCGCGCCGCTTTCCTGGGCTGGCTGTTCGGTGTGGCCTGGCTGGTCTCGGGCCTGTGGTGGCTGTACATCAGCATGCATGACTTCGGCGGCATGCCGGCCTGGCTGGCGGCGCTGGCTGTGCTGGCGCTGGCGGCGGCGCTGTCGCTGTACTACGCCGCGGCGATGGCCTTGTTTGCCAGGCTGCGAGGTACCAATGCCTATCTGAATGCCTTGCTGTGGGCGGCCTGTTGGCTGCTGGCCGAGCTGGCCCGGGCCGTGCTGTGGACCGGTTTCCCCTGGATCGCCTCCGGCTATGCCCACAGCGTGGGTCTGCTGAGCGCCTGGGCGCCATGGATCGGCGTGTACGGCCTTTGTGCACTGGGCGCCTGGCTGGCTGCCGTGCTGGCTTCGCTGGCGGGCGCGGCCTCGGCGCGCCAGCGCCTGGCCTTGGCCGCGGCCGGGCTCGCCGTGCTGGCAGCCGGGCCGCTGCTGCCCAGCGAGTTCACCCAGGCCGCCGGCGTGCTCAAGGTCAGTCTGCTGCAGCCCAATGTTGCGCAGAACCTGAAATTCGATCCGAACCGGCTGGACGCCAATCTGCAGCTGCTGCTGCGCCAGATCGCTGCTGCCAAGGGCGATCTGGTGGTGACGCCGGAGTCGGTCGTGCCCTTGACCCGTGGCGAGCTGAGTCCGGGTTTCTGGGCCGAGCTGCAGGCGCCGTTTGCCGCCCAGGGGCGGGGCCTGCTGATCGGCATCTTCACCGGCAGCGAGGAGGCGGGCTACGTCAATTCGGTGCTGGGCCTGCCGGGGGCGGGTGGCGGCGACTATGTCTACGGCAAGCGTCATCTGCTGCCCTTCGGCGAGTTCATTCCGCCAGGTTTCCGCTGGTTCGTCGCCCTGCTGCGCATTCCGCTCGGCGACCAGGCCAGCGGCCAGAGCACGGCCGCCTACGCCGTGGCCGGCCAGCGCGTGCGGCCGCTGATCTGTTACGAGGATCTGTTCGGCGAGGACGTGGTCGGCAGCGTGGTCGGCCCGCAGCCGGCCACGCTGTTTGTCAACGCCAGCAATCTGGCCTGGTTCGGCGAATCGCTGGTGCAGGACCAGCATCTGCAGTTTTCGCAGATGCGGGCATTGGAGTTCCAGCGCGCGGTGGTGCGCTCGACCAATACCGGTGCCACCGCCGTGGTTGATCACCGCGGCCGCATCGGCCCTCGGCTGCCGGCGCTGACCGAGGGCATTCTGGAGGCCGAGGTGCAGGGGCGGGTCGGTGCCACGCCCTACGCCCGCTGGCTGTCGGTGCTGGGTCTGTGGCCGCTGTTCGGACTGGCTGTGGGGGTGTTGGGCTGGGCCTGGCGTCGGCGCTAGATTCCCATCCTGACCAGCTTGCCCGGGCGTTCCGCGGTGATTTCACCATCCCGCTGCACGCAACGCCCCGCCACCCAGGTGGCGCGATAGCCCTTGGCTTTTTGCAGAAAGCGCTGGCCGCCGGCCGGCAGATCGCGCACCAGGCGTGGCACACCGACCGATAGCGACGCGGGGTCAATCAGATTCAGGTCGGCGCGCAGGCCGACGGCAATGCGGCCGCGGTCATTCAGGCCCAGGTACTCGGCATTGCGCTGCGTCAGCATCTGCACCACGGTCTCCAGCGGCAGGCGGTCCTTGGCGCGGTCACGCACCCAGTGCGTGAGCATGAAAGTGCTGAAGCTGGCGTCGCAGACCGTGCCCACATGGGCGCCGGCGTCGCTCAAGCCCAGCAGCGCGCGGGGGTGGTCCAGCATCTGCCGCACCGCATCCAGCGAGCCCTGGTTGTAGTTGAAGATGGGGAAATAGATCAGCTTGCCGCCATCGCCCTCGGCCAGATGGTCGTACAGCGCTTCCAGTGCCGTGCAGCCGCGCTGCTTGGCGCGGACCAGAAAGCTCTGCATCACCGTCGGCTCGTAGTCGGGCTCGACGCCTTCGGTCGATGACAGCGGGAACATGCGGCCGCTGATCAGCTCGATGCGGGCCAGGAGTATGTCCACCAGCGGCGGGATGGCCGTGCCGTCGCCGGCCAGGCGGTCCGACTTCTCGCTCAGGATGCGGGCCTTGCGCGCTGGCTCGCGCAGCGCGGCGGCGCGCTCCGCCAGCGGCAGATGCGCCACTTCCTTGTAGCCGGGGAAGCCCATGAAGGGATGAAAGCTCGCGTCCAGCCCGTTGATCACGCCGATGCCGCGCGCAGCCGTCTGCAGATACAGCGGCAGGCCCCGGGCCACGGCCGCCTCGACGCGGGCGGCAATCGCCTTGTACTGCTCGCCGCCGGGGTCGCGTTGCAGCCAGGTCATCGACAGCTTCCTGCCGCTGGCTGTCGCCAACTGCTCCAGCAGCTCGAACTCGGCATCGAAGCGCTCCGCGCCTCTGAGCAGATCGAAATCGCTGACCATCTGCACCACGCCATGCTGCAGGCCCTCGAAGGCCTGGGCCAGGCCGATCAGCTCGGCGGCGCTGGCCTCGGAGGCCGGCGTTTCTTGGCCCTCGGCGGTGCGATGGTTGTCGCTGCGGCCGGTCGAGAAGCCAACGGCGCCCGCTTGCAGCGCCTCGCGCAGCAGGGTGCGCATCTGCGCAATGTCGGCATCGGTCGCCGCCTGCTGTGCCACGGCGCGCTCGCCCATCACGAACATGCGCAGCGGGTCATGGGGCACCTGGACCAGATAGTCGAGGCTGCGTGGTTGGGCGGCCAGCGCATCCATGTACTGAGGGAAGCTCTGCCAGCAGAAATCGATGCCCTCGGCCAGCGCCACGCCGGGGATGTCTTCCACCCCCTGCATCAGGCTGATCAGCCGCTGCTGCTCGCCGCTGCGCAGTGGCGCGAAGCCGACGCCGCAGTTGCCCATCACGACCGTGGTCACGCCATGGTGGATGCTGGGCGAGAAGGTCTCGTCCCAGCTGGCCTGGCCGTCGTAATGGGTGTGGATGTCGACGAAGCCCGGCGTCAGCCAGGCGCCATGGGCCTGCACGGTCTCGGCCGCGGGCTCGTTGAGCTTGCCTACCGCCACGATCAGGCCATCGCGTACGCCGACGTCGGCAACAAAGGCCGGCGCGCCCGTACCGTCAACCACGGTGGCGCCCTCAATGAGCAAGTCCAGCATCATGCCTCCTCCAGTAGATCGCCAGGCTCATGCCCGACACGATGTGCCAGATGCCCCACAGGCTGGCAATCATCACCATGCCCAGGTCGGCATTGAACTGCACGGCGATGATGCCCAGGGCCAGGCCCGAGTTCTGCATGCCGCCTTCGATCATCACCGCGCGCTTGTCGGGTTCGCTCATGCCCATCGCCTTCGACGTCGCCCAGCCGAACAGCAGGCCCGAGGCGTTGTGCAGCACCACGATCAGCAGCAGGGGCAGGATGGCGGCGTTCAGCAGATGGCGCTGCGCCACCAGCCCCAGCACGATGAAGGCCAGCAGGGCCAGCAGGCTGAAGTTGCCCAGCGGCTTGCGGATGCGCTCGGCCAACGCCGGCTTGTGATGGCTCAAGGTGAGGCCCAGCGCCATCGGAATGGCCAGCATCAGCGCCAGGCTGATCCAGATGTCGTTCGGATCCAGCGCAATCTCGCGCATCCAGGCCGCCGTGGCCGGGTTGGTGGCCATCATCCAGCCGAAGTTGAAGGGGGTCAGCACCAACGCCATCACGCTGGCCACGGCCGAAACGCTGACCGACAGCGCCGTGTTGCCCCGCCCGTAGTGGGTGACGAAATTGCTCAGCGAGCCGCCCGGGCAGGCCGCGACCAGGATCATGGCCGCCTCAACGTTCGCCGGCAGGTCCAGCACCAGGGTGGCTGCCCAGGTGCCCACCGGCAGCAGCAGGAACTGCGGAATCAGGCCGCAGATCACGCTGCGGGGCATCTTCGCGACGCGCCGGAAATCATCGACCTTCAGCTCCAGCGCCACTGAAAACACCATGGTGGCCAGTACCAGGCTCAGTATCAGTTGTTGTGTGCTCACACGCGCCTCCTCGCGATTCACAGCGTAGCGGCAGTCCTCCCCGTAAAATCAATGGTTTACGCTAAGTCAAAGCCGAGTCCGCCATGCTGACCTTCCAGCAAATCATCCTGAAATTGCAAGACTATTGGGACCAGCAGGGCTGCGCCCTGCTGCAGCCCTACGACATGGAAGTCGGCGCGGGCACCAGCCACACCGCCACCTTTCTGCGCGCCATCGGCCCCGAGCCCTGGAAGGCCGCCTATGTGCAGCCCAGCCGCCGGCCCAAGGATGGTCGCTATGGCGAAAATCCGAACCGGCTGCAGCACTACTACCAGTATCAGGTCGTGCTCAAGCCGGCGCCAGCCAACATCCTGGAGCTGTATCTGGGTTCGCTGGAGGCGCTGGGCTTCGACCTGAAGAAGAACGATGTGCGCTTCGTCGAGGACGATTGGGAGAATCCGACCCTGGGCTGCTGGGGCCTCGGTTGGGAGGTCTGGCTCAATGGCATGGAGGTGACCCAGTTCACCTACTTCCAGCAGGTCGGCGGCCTGGACTGCAAGCCCATCACCGGCGAGATCACCTATGGCCTGGAGCGTCTGGCCATGTATCTGCAGGGCGTCGAGAGTGTCTACGACCTGGTCTACGCGCCGGGCATCAGCTATGGCGACGTCTACCACCAGAACGAGGTCGAGCAGAGCACCTACAACTTCGAACACTCGGATGTGGACTTTTTGCTCGGCGCCTTCGCCAGCCATGAGACCCAGTCCAAGTACCTGATGGAGCAAAACCTGGCCCTGCCGGCCTACGAGCAGCTGCTCAAGGCCGCGCACAGCTTCAATATGCTGGACGCCCGCGGCGCCATCAGCGTGACCGAACGCGCCGCCTACATCGGCCGCATCCGCGACATCGCCCGCAAGGTCGCCAAGAGCTATTTCGACAGCCGCGCGCGGCTCGGTTTCCCGATGGCGCAGAAAGAGCGTGCCGACGAGGTGCTGGCCTTGATACTGAAGAACGAGAAGAAGGCAGCCTGAGCCATGAGCATTCAAAACCTGCTGGTCGAACTGTTTGTCGAAGAGTTGCCTCCGAAGGCGCTGAAGAAGCTGGGCGAGTCGTTTGTGGAGGGCATCGTGATGAGCCTGGTGCAGCAAGGGCTCGTTGATCGAAACGAGAGCGCGCGTGCGCAGGGCTTTGCGTCGCCCCGCCGACTGGGTGTCATTGTGCCCAACGTCCTTTCGAGAGCTGCTGATCGGCAGGTTTCGCAAAAACTGATGCCGGTGGCCGTGGCGCTAGACGCCAGCGGCAATGCCACGCCGGCCCTGCTGAAGAAGCTGGCCGCGCTGGGGGCCGACGCCTCTGCCGTGCCGAATCTGAAGCGCGCGCCCGATGGCAAGGCCGAGGCGCTGTTCCTCGACTCCATGGTGGCCGGCGCCGCCTTGGCCGAGGGCCTGCAGAAGGCCTTGGATGAATCCTTGGCCAAGCTGCCGATTCCTAAGTTGATGACCTACCAGCTCGGCGATGGCTGGAGCGACGTCAAGTTCGTGCGCCCGGCCCATGGCCTGGTGGCCCTGCATGGCAGCGAGGTCGTCGCGATCTCGGCCCTGGGCCTGACCGCCGGCCGCAACACCACCGGCCACCGCTTCGAGGCCAGCGTCTCGCCCATCGTGCTGAGCGATGCCGACAGCTATGCCAAGCAGCTGGCCGAGCAGGGCGCCGTGATCGCCAGTTTCGATGCCCGCCGCGCCGAGATCGTGCGCCAGCTGCAGGCCGCGGCCGCGCCGCTGGGCCTGACGCCCATCGACGACGAGGCCCTGCTGGACGAGGTCACGGCCCTGGTCGAGCGCCCCAATGTGCTGCTGTGCCAGTTCGAGCCCGAGTTCCTGGGCGTGCCGCAGGAATGCCTGATCCTGACGATGAAGGCCAACCAGAAGTACTTCCCGCTGCTGGACACCAAGGGCCGGCTGACCCACCAGTTCCTGATCGTCAGCAATATCAGCCCGGCCGACGCCAGCGCCGTGGTCCAGGGCAATGAGCGCGTCGTGCGGCCCCGCCTGTCCGACGCCAAGTTCTTCTTCGACCAGGACCGCAAGAAGACCCTGGAGTCACGGGTGTCAGGTCTTGACAAGGTGGTCTACCACGGCCGCTTAGGCACGCAGGGCGAGCGCAGCGAGCGCGTCAGGCTGATCGCCCATGCCATCGTCAACCAGCTGCGCATGGCCACCGTGCCCTACACGGCGGAGGCCAAGGACGAGTTCGAGGTGCTGGACTCCAAGGCCCAGCAGGCCGCTCGCCTGGCCAAGACCGATCTGCTGACCGATATGGTGGGCGAGTTCCCGGAGCTGCAGGGCATCATGGGTGGCTACTACGCCCGCCACGAAGGCCTGCGCGACGGCGTGGCGATTGCCATCGAAGACCACTACAAGCCCCGCTTTGCCGGCGATGCGCTGCCACGCAACCACACCGGCACCGTGGTGGCCCTGGCCGACAAGCTGGAGACCCTGGTCGGCCTGTTCGGCATCGGCCAGCTGCCCACCGGCGACAAGGATCCGTTCGCGCTGCGCCGCCATGCGCTGGGCGTGATACGCATCCTGGTCGAGAAGAACCTGCCGCTGGACCTGGCGACCCTGGTCGAATCGGCCCTGCCGGCCTTCGGTGAGCTGATCAGCAACCCGGCCGAGGCCCTGCTGGTCTTCATGCAGGATCGGCTGGCGGTGACCTTGCGCGACCAGGGCTATAGCGCCCAGGAGGTGGACGCCGTGCTGGCCCTGGCGCCGCAACGCCTGGGCGATGTGCCGCGCCGCCTGGAGGCCGTGCGTGCCTTCGCGGCGCTGCCTGAGGCGGCCTCGCTGGCCGCGGCCAACAAGCGCGTCTCCAACATCCTGAAGAAGGTCGAAGGCGCGCTGCCCTCGGCTGTTGATGCCGGTCTGCTGAAAGAGGCGGCCGAGCAGCAGCTGAATGCCGCGCTGGTGCAGATACGCCCGCAGGCCGACAGCCTGTTCGAGCAGCACGACTACGCGGCCTCGCTGCGCGCACTGGCGGCGCTGAAGACCCCGGTCGATGCCTTCTTCGACGGCGTGATGGTCAACGCCGAAGACCCGGCGCTGCGCGCCAATCGCCTGGGCCTGCTGAAGAACCTGCACGAGGCGATGAACCGCGTGGCCGATCTGTCAAGATTGGCCTCTTGATCCATCACCGCTCAGCAGTCCGGGGAACACGATGCGCATAGACCATGCCCACGCCATCAAGCTCGTGATCCTCGGGCGCGATGGCACGATCAACGAGTTCCGTGACGACCACGTCAAGGCACCCGAGGAGTTGTTGCCCATCCCCGGTGCGCTGGAGGCGGTGGCGCGGCTCAACCATGCCGGCTGGCACACGGTGCTGGCCACCAACCAGCCCGGCATCGGCCGCGGCCTGCTGGACATGGCCTCGCTGAACACCGTGCATCTGCGCCTGAACCAGATGCTGGCCGAGAAGGGCGGGCGTATCGACGCCGCCTTCTTCTGCCCGCACACGCCGGAAGAGGGCTGCGCCTGCCGCAAGCCGCTGCCGGGCCTGATCGAGCAGATCGGCGAGCGTTTCGGTGTTGATCTGAGCCATGTGCACATGGTCGGCGCCAGCCTGCGTGACCTGCAGACGGCCAAGGCAGCTGGCTGCGTGCCGCATCTGGTGCGTACCGGCAAGCTGGCCGGCCTCAGTGACGAGCAGGTGGCCGAGCAACTGGCCCTGGTGCCGGGCGCCCAGGTGCATGACGACCTGGCCGCCTTTGCCGATGATTTGATCCAACGCGAACGCCGCGCCCGGGCCGACGCTCGCGGCGAGGCGCTGGCGCCCAGTACCGCTCCCGGAGCCCTGAGTTGATGTTGCCTGCGATTCGTTCCCTGCTGTTCGTTCTGTACATGGCCGTCACCGTGGTGCCCTGGGCCCTGGGTGTGCTGCTGCTGTCGATCTTTGTGCGCGGCAACGCGATCTACTGGGCCTGCGCCGGCTGGCTGAAGTTGGTGATCTGGGGCGCCAAAGTGATCTGCGGCGTGAAGTACCGCGTCACCGGCATGGAAAACGTGCCAGCCCAGGCGGATGCCAAGTCGGCCGTGGTGCTGCTGTCCAAGCATCTGTCGACCTGGGAGACCTTTGCCTTCCCGGCGCTGATGTCGCACCCGCTGTGCTATGTGTTCAAGCGCGAGTTGCTCTACATCCCCTTCTTCGGCTGGGCGATGTCGCGCATGGACATGATCCACATCGACCGCAGCAAGCGCTCACAGGCCTGGGCCCGCGTGGCCGAGCAGGGCAAGCGACTGATGGGCCAGGGCAACTGGGTCATCATGTTCCCCGAGGGCACGCGGGCGCCGCGTGGTGGCAAGGGTGAATACAAGGCCGGCGGCACGCGGCTGGCAATCGCGGTTGGCGTGCCGGTGGTGCCTATCGCCGTCAGCTCGGCCAAGTGCTGGCCGCGCAAGAGCTTTCTGCTCAAGCCGGGATTGATCGATGTGGTCATCGGCAAGCCCATCCCCTCGGCGGGTCGCCAGCCCGACGAGCTGATGCGCGAGGTCGAGCACTGGATTGAGGCCGAGATGCGCCGCATCGACCCCGAGGCCTATCTGAGCACATCGCACACCGGCGACGCGGCTGCCGCTCACTGACATAAACTGACGGTCCATGCAGCCCGCCGCGACCGTCACCGCACAGCTCTCGCTCTTCGATATGGACATGCACCCGGTGCAGAGCTCGCCGCCCGCGCCGCTGCCGTTCCCCGGGCCCAAGACCGCCGCGCCGGCCAAGCCCGAGGTGCCGCCCAACTACCGCCATCCGCGGGCCCATCACGAGGTGCGCCTCGGTGAGCACCTGGTCGGTTACGAGCTGCGGCGCGCCAAGCGTCGCAGCATAGGCTTCACGATAGACGAGGAAGGCCTGCGCGTCAGCGCGCCCAAATGGGTGCCGCTGGGCGATATCAACCAGGCTCTGCAGTCCAAGCACGCCTGGATCCTGCGCAAGCTGCACGAGCAGCGCGAGCGGGCCAGGCGCCTGCAGTCGGCCCGCGTCGAATGGCGCGACGGCGTCAGCGTTCCCTATCTGGGCGAGGCCATGGTGGTGGTGCTGGATCCGCGGGCTGCCGGTGCGCCGGGGGCGGCGCGGCTCAGTGCGGGCGATGATGGCCGGCAGACCGGGCTGGTCTCGGGCCTGACCCTGCATGTGGGCCTGCCCCATACCGCCACGCCCGAGCAGATCCGCGACATCGTGCAGAGCTGGCTGCAGCGCCAGGCGCGCCAGCTGTTCCTGCAGCGCTGCCAGCATTTTGCGGCGCAGTTGGGCGTGCGCATGACCAAGCTGTCGCTGAGCTCGGCGCAGACCCGCTGGGGCAGCGCCAGCGCCGATGGCTCGATACGGCTGAACTGGCGGCTGATCCACTTTGCCCAGGCCACCATCGACTATGTCGTGGCCCATGAGCTGGCGCATCTGCGCGAGATGAACCACAGCCCGCGCTTCTGGGATGTGGTGCGCTCGGTGGTGCCCGACTACCAGCAGCTGCGCGGCTCGCTGAAGCGCGAGCACGCGCCCATACTCGATTGAGTTTTTAGCGTTAGCGCAGATTGCGCAGCTGCTTGATATTGCCAAGCAGTTTTATCCCCCTTTTGGGGGGGCTTGTCCCCCTCAGTCTGCCTGGGCACACTGCCCGCAGGGCTGTCATCACGGCATCTCACCGGGGCCTTGAGCCTCGGTGGCCATCAAGGCAATGTGGGGGAGGAGAGCTCGCGGTGGGGCAGGGAGCCTTGCAGCGAGGCTGAGAGGGGGCAGTACGCATCGGGTCTACGCTTGGGAGGGCGATGCCCGATGCACCCGATCGGAAGGCGCTTGAGGACCGGGTTTCCCGGCACCTCAAGCGCCATTTTTACAAGCCGAAGCGGATGATGCCGTCCTGATCCCGCCGGCGCTTGACCAGGCCGGCCAGCCACAGCGTGTGCAGATGGGCGACCGACTCGCCCATCGCAAAGGTGGTCTGGTGCAGGTCCAGCTTGCGCTTGAACAGCAGGTCCAGCAGCTCGGCGGCGCAGCGCGGCGCGCTCTTGCAGGCCTCCAGCACCTCGGCCAGGCGTTCCTCATGGTGCTCGTGCAGCTGCGCAATGCGCTGGTGCATGCCGGTGAAGGGCTTGCCATGCGAGGGCAGCACCAGGGTGTCGGCCGGCAGCTCGCCGAGGCGGCTGATCGAGGTCAGATAGAGGGACAGCGGATCCGCCTCGGGCTCCACATCGACGACGCTGACATTGGTCGAGATGCGCGGCAGCACCATATCGCCGGAGATCAGGATCTTGTGATGCTGCGAATACAGCGCCATGTGCTCGGGCGCATGGCCATAGCCGGCAATGCAGCGCCAGTCATGGCCGCCGATGCGGACCTGCAGCCCGTCCATCAGCCGCCGGAAGCTCGAGGGCACGGCCGGCACCATGCTCGGGTAATAGCTGGCGCGGCCGCGAATCTTCTCCAGCGAGTCGGGGTCGGTCAGGCCGTGGCTGCCGAAGAAGCGCGCCGCTGCTTCACCGCCCATGCCCACCGTGCTCTGGCTGGCCATGCGGCCGACGTTGTAATCGGTGGCGCTGATCCACAGGCGGCAGCCCCAGCGCTCGGTCAGCCAGTGCGCCAGGCCCATGTGGTCGGGGTGGAAGTGGGTGACGATGACGCGCAGCACCGGCAGGCCGTCGAGGTGGTTGGCAAACACCTGCTCCCAGGCGGCGCGGGTCGCGTCATTGCTGACGCCGCAGTCGACGATGGACCAGCCGGCGTTGCCATCCAGCTCATCACGCAGCAGCCAGAGATTGATGTGGTCCAGCGCAAACGGCAGGCCCATGCGCAGCCAGCGCACGCCGGGCGCCAGCTCCAGCACCTCGCCGGGGGCGGGCAGGGCGTCGCCCAGGGGGTAGTGCAATTCCGACTCTTTGAGATTGGCCATGCGGTGATCCTGCCTTTAGACTCACGTTTACGTTAACGTCAATGTGAGTCCAGTGTAGCCATGAGCACCGAAACCCGCGCGAGCAAAGAGGGTGCCAATCGCACCTTCACCATCACCGAGCTGGCGGCCGAGTTCGACGTCACGCCGCGGGCCATCCGGTTTTACGAGGACATGGGCCTGCTGGAGCCGGCCCGTGCCGGCCGCAACCGCGTCTACACCCATCGCGACCGCACCCGGCTGAAGCTGACCCTGCGCGGCAAGCGCCTGGGCCTGAGCCTGCAGGAGATCAAGCAGCTGGTCGATATGTACGACTCGTCCGGCGACACCACCCAGCAGCTGAAGGCCTTTCTGGCCGTGCTCAATGCCCATCGCGAGCAGCTGGCGCGTCAGCTGGAAGACATCGAGATCACGCTGGCCGAGATCACACAGCATGAGGAGCGCTGCAGGAGCCTGCTGAGCGAGGCCCAGCGTGCCGAGCGCAAGGCCAGGCCGGCGCCCAAGGCCGCGGCGGATTCCGCCGCCTGACTGTGCCGTGGCGCATTCCGCGTTTAGAATCCGCATCCAATTGACGTTTACGTAAACGTCAACCAAGCACACCCGGAGCCGCCATGCCGCAAGCCGTCGATGACCTGTTCGCCCAGCGCGTGCGCGACTCCTTTGCCCGTCAGGCCGTGATGCAAACGCTGGGCGCCGAGCTGGAGGCGGTGGAGGCCGGCCGGGTGCTGATGGCCATGAGTCACCGGCCCGAGCTGACGCAGCAGCATGGATTTTTGCATGCCGGCATCGTCGCCACGGCGCTGGATTCGGCCTGCGGCTATGCCGCCTTCAGCCTGATGCCCGTCGATGCGGCCGTGCTGACGATCGAATTCAAGATCAATCTGCTGTCGCCGGCGCGCGGCCCTTTCTTCAGATTCGAGGGCCAGGTGCTTAAGGCCGGTCGTACCATCAGCGTGGTGGAGGGGCGTGCCTGGGGCTATGCCAGCGCCGATGAGCCCGAAGCCGAGAAGAAACTGGTCGCCAGCATGAATGCCACCGTGATGACGGTGCTGGGCCGCGACGGCCTCAAACATTGAACGACTGCAAGACAGATAGGAGACACCCAATGAACCTGCCCGGCCTGAATTTCCAACTCGGCGAAGATATCGATGCGCTGCGCGACGCGGTGCGCGACTTTGCCCAAGCCGAGATCGCGCCGCGCGCGGCCGAGATCGACCACAGCGACCAGTTCCCCATGGACCTGTGGCGCAAGATGGGTGACCTGGGCGTGCTGGGCATCACCGTGGCCGAGGAGTACGGCGGCGCAAACATGGGCTATCTGGCCCATATGATCGCGATGGAAGAGATCAGCCGCGCCAGCGCCTCGGTGGGCCTGAGCTATGGCGCGCACAGCAATCTCTGCGTCAACCAGATCAAGCGCAACGGCAACGCCGCGCAGAAGGCCAAGTACCTGCCCAAGCTGATCTCGGGCGAGCACGTCGGCGCGCTGGCGATGAGCGAGCCGGGCGCCGGGTCCGACGTCATCAGCATGAAGCTCAAAGCCGAAGACAAGGGTGGCTACTACCTGCTCAACGGCAACAAGATGTGGATCACCAACGGCCCCGATGCCGACACCCTGGTGGTCTACGCCAAGAGCGAGCCCGAGCTGGGCGCGCGCGGCGTGACGGCCTTTCTGATCGAGAAGGGCATGAAGGGCTTCAGCATTGCCCAGAAGCTCGACAAGCTGGGCATGCGCGGCAGCCACACCGGCGAGCTGGTGTTCCAGAACGTTGAAGTGCCGGCCGAGAACGTGCTGGGCGTCGTGAATGGCGGCGCCAAGGTGCTGATGAGCGGCCTCGACTACGAGCGCGCCGTGCTCACCGGCGGCCCGCTGGGCATCATGCAAAGCGTGATGGACAACGTCATCCCCTACATCCACGACCGCAAGCAATTCGGCCAGAGCATCGGCGAATTCCAGCTGATACAGGGCAAGGTGGCGGACATGTACACCGTGCTGCAGGCCGGCCGGTCCTTCGCCTACACGGTGGCCAAGAACCTCGACCTGCTGGGCGCCGAGCATGTGCGCCAGGTGCGCAAGGACTGCGCCTCGGTGATTCTGTGGTGCGCCGAGAAGGCCACCTGGATGGCCGGCGAGGGCGTGCAGATTTTCGGCGGCAATGGCTATATCAACGAGTACCCGCTGGGCCGTCTGTGGCGCGACGCCAAGCTGTACGAGATCGGCGCCGGCACCAGCGAGATCCGCCGCATGCTGATCGGCCGCGAGCTGTTCGCGGAGACGATGTAAGTGACCGAGGCCGCCGCTCGCCCCATCCCGACGCTGCAAGGCCGGCACAGCCTGTTGCGCGAGTTGCGTCCTGCCGATGCCGCCTCGCTGCAAAAGCATGCCGATGACAGGGCGGTCTGGCGCAATCTGTTTGATGGTTTTCCGTCGCCCTATACCCTGGCCGATGCCCAGGCCTGGTGCAGCGGCGGTTGGCGCCATGGCGGTCATGTCTGGGGCATCGTCGTCGATGAGGCCGTGGTCGGCTGCGTCGGTTTTCAGGCCCAGCAGGGCTGGCTGCGCTGCAATGCCGAGATCGGCTACTGGATAGGCCAGCCCTTCTGGCGCCGCGGCATCACTGGCGAGGCCCTGCGTCTGGTCACCGCATGGGCCTGGGCGCACCAACCCGAATTGACCCGTCTGGTCGCGCCTATCTTTGCCTGGAACGAGGGCTCGCAGGCCGTGGCCCGCCATGCCGGCTATCTGAAGGAAGCCGAGCTGCCACAAAGCGCGATCAAGGACGGCCAGGTCATAGACCGCGTGCAATGGGCCTGCTACAGGCCGACCGGATCAACCTGACAACCTGACATCCGCCTCGCTTAGACTTTCGCCATGAGCCAAAACCTGCAAGAACTGTTTGACCGCAACCACCAGTGGGCCGATGCCACCGAGGCGCGCGAGCCCGGCTTCTTCACCCGCCTGCTGAAGCAGCAGAGCCCGCAGTATCTGTGGATAGGCTGTGCCGACAGCCGCGTGCCGGCCAACGAGCTGGTGAACCTGCTGCCGGGCGAGCTGTTCGTGCACCGCAATGTGGCCAATGTCGTCGTGCACTCCGACCTCAACTGCCTGTCGGTGATGCAGTTCGCCATCGACGAGCTGAAGGTCAAGCACATCATGGTGGTCGGCCATTCCGGCTGCGGCGGCGTCAAGGCGGCACTGACCGACGCGCGGGTGGGCCTGGTCGACAACTGGCTGCGCCATGTGCAGGACGTGCGCAACAAGCACTGGCCCTGGCTGAGCAGCCTGACAACGCAAAGCCTGCAGATGGATGCGCTGTGCGAGCTGAATGTGCTGGAGCAGGCGCTCAATGCCTGCCAGACCACGGTGGTGCGCGATGCCTGGCTGCGCGGCCAGCAGGTGGTTGTCCACGGCTGGGTCTACGGCCTGCACAACGGCCTGCTGAAGGACATGAATATGACGGTGGCCAACCCGGCCGAGGTCGACGAGGCCTATGCGCGGGCCCTGGACGGCATCAAGAGCCGCTACAGCCCCAGCTGATCCGGCGGTTCAGGTCGGCTGCTTGGCCAGCCACTCCAGCAGGGCGTCCAGCGGCATCGGTCGGCCATACAGATAGCCCTGCACCTCGTCGCAGCCCAGCTCCAGCAGGATGCTGGCCTGCTGAGGCGTCTCCACCCCTTCGGCCAGCACTTTCAGGCCGATCTTGTGGCCCAGCGGCACGATCATGTCGGCAATGCGGCCGCCACTGCCGCTGTCCAGGGCGTGCACAAAGGCACGGTCGATCTTGACGCGATCGGCGGGCAGCTGGTCCAGATAGCTCAGTGACGAGAAGCCGGTGCCGAAGTCGTCGATGGCAATCGCGATGCCGGTGGAGCGCAAGGTCTGCAGCCGCTCCACCATCACCTCCATGCCCAGCGCTGCCACCGATTCGGTGACCTCCAGCTCCAGCTCCTGCGGCGCCACACCGCTGGCCTCCAGCGCCGACTGCACCATGGCCACGAAATTGGGCTGGCGCATCTGCATCACCGACACATTGACCGCCATGCGAAGGCCAGCGAAGCCGGCCTGGTGAATCGTCTTCAGCGCCGCCAGCGCGTTGTTCAGCACCTGGGCGCCCATGGCGACGATCAGGCCGGACTGCTCGGCCACCGGGATGAATCGGTCCGGAGGGATGAACTGCCCCTCCTCGGTGCGCCAGCGCAGCAGGGCCTCGAAGCCGACCACCTTGCCGGTCTTGAGGTCGAACTGCGGCTGGTAGTGCGGGAACAGCAGGCCATGGCTGAAGGCCATGCGCAGGTCTTGCAGCAGGCGGGTGCGGTCGCGCGTCTCGGTGGCGATGGCGGTGGTGTAGTGGGCGAACTGACCCTGGCCGGCGCTCTTGGCGCGCTTCAGGGCGATGTGGGCGTCCTTGATGCCGTCCAGCGCCGAGCCTGTCATGTCGCGCAGATCGGCCAGGCCGATAGAGAAGGTCACCGGGCGCTCGAAGCCGCCGACCTTGGGCGGGGTGTGGAACACGCCGTAGAGGCAATCGTCGGTCAGCTGGGTGCTGGGACCCAGCACGCCGAACACATCGCCCGAGACGCGGGCCACGAAGCAGTCGGGCAGGGCCTCGCGCAGGCGCCGGGCGATGGCCATCAGCAGCTGGTCGCCGTACTGGTGGCCGAGCAGGTCATTGGTTTCGGCAAAGGCGTCGACATCGAGCAGGGCCAGCGAGTAGCTCTGCCGGTCGGTGCCGGCCAGCCGGGTGTCCAGCTCGTTGACGATGGCCGCCCGGTTGGGCAGGGCCACCAGGCGGTCGAAATAGGCCTGTGTGCGCAGCTCGGTGACCAGGGCCACATTAGCGGCGCACAGGCCGATATTGGTGCAGAACACGTCCAGCAGGTAGTGGTCCACCTGGCTGACCGGGCCGTCGGTGTCGATGAAGGCGGCCAGCGCATTGTTCTCGTGCACCGGGAAGTACAGGGCCACGCCATCGTCTTCGAGCAGATTGCGCCGCTCGTGCAGGCAGCGCGTCAGCAGCTTGACGATGCGCGTATCGCTGATCGAGGAGATGTCCTGGTCGATGTACTGGCGGTAACGGCCGGCCGCGGCGACGACGCGGAAGCGCTCATGCTCGACGCCGTCCTCTGCATCGCGATTGACCTCGCAGCAGACCAGGCCCTCGGGCGCGAGGCCTATCAGGCCGGCGATTTGGGTGATCACGCCCTCGGAGAAGGAGCGCAGGCCGTCCTCGGCAATGAACTGGGCGCTGGCCTTGACGATCTTCTCCAGCCCGTCGCGGGTGGCGTCGAGCCGGCAGAGCTGGTCGTAAGCGCGCAGCGAGGCGACCAGGGTGGTGAACAGGCGACTGCGTGTCAGCTCGCTCTTCACCCGGTAGTCGTTGATGTCGTAACGGGTGATGACTTCCAGGTCGGGTGCGTAGCCCGGCTGGCCGGTGCGCAGCACGATGCGCAGGCGGGTCAGGCCCAGCTCCTCGCGTATCGTGCCGACGATGCCCAGACCGGCATCGGCCGTCTCCATGACGACATCAAGAAACACCACGGCCACATCGGTCTCGCGCTTCAGCACCTCGAGGGCCTGGGCGGCCGAGAAGGCGTGAAGAAACTTCAGCTGCCGACCCAGCACGGTCGGACCCTGCAGGGCCAGCACGGTGGCGTCGTGCACGCCCTGGTCATCATCAACAATCAGCACCTGCCAGGGACCGGGCCGGTGCTTGCCATGTTGAGCCGCGCCGGTGCCTTCGTCGTCCAAAAGTTGTAGAAAGTCGTCTTCCACTTGGCTGTCCAGGCGCTTGGTTGGTCACAGCATAGCGCGGATTTGCGAGCCGGGGTTCAGGGTTGTCGCGCCGTTGCCCGCCGACGCGCCATGGCGGCGCCGGCCACGCCGGGCTTGCTTACACTGCCCCGGTGCCCAGGCCAACAGGAGTGCGCCATGTTTCCGCGCGAGCTGACCGACACCCGCGCCTATGACATCGCCACGGCGATGCTCGACGGGTTCAACACCCACTACCGGCTGTTCCGCGGCACCAGCGCGCTGGCCAAGCAGCGCTTCGAGCGCGGCGACTGGCATGGCCAGCAGCGCGCTCAAGCGCTGCGCATCGAGTTCTACGACAAGCGGGTCGAGGAGGCCGCGCAGGCGCTGGAGCGCGACCATGGAGCCAGCACCCAGCCGATGGCGCTGTGGCACCAGGTCAAGCTGCATTACATCGGCCTGCTGGTCAACCACCACCAGCCAGAGCTGGCCGAGACCTTCTTCAACTCGGTGACGACGCGGATGCTGCACCACAGCTACTTCCACAACGATTTCATCTTTGTGCGGCCGGCGGTCTCGACCGAGTACATCGAGAACGACGAGCCGGCGTCGCAGCCCACCTACCGGGCCTACTACCCGACCCGCGACAGCCTGCAGGACGCGCTGGCCCGCAGCATCACCAACTTCCAGCTGCAGGGCGAGTTCGTTGATCTGGCCCGCGATGTGGCCCTGGTGCTGGCGACGGTGAACCGCCACCTGGGCCCGGACTTCCGCGCGCGGGCCAACTTCCAGATCCAGGTCTTGAGCTCGCTGTTCTTCCGCAACAAGGGCGCCTATGTGGTGGGCAAGTTCATCAACGGCTTCAGCGTGCTGCCGTTCGCCCTGCCCATACTCAGAAACGACGAGGGCCGGTTCTACATCGACGCGCTGCTGTTCGGCGAGGACGATCTGCTGATGCTGTTCAGCTTTGCCCGCGCCTACTTCATGGTGGACATGGAGATCCCTTCGGCCTATGTGCAGTTCCTGCGCTCGATGATGCCGAGGAAGCCGCGCGCCGAGATCTACAACGCGCTGGGCCTGCAAAAGCACGGCAAGAACCTGTTCTACCGCGACTTCCTCTACCACCTGCGCCATTCCGGCGACCGCTTCCGCATCGCCCCGGGCATCAAGGGCATGGTCATGCTGGTGTTCGACCTGCCGTCCTTCCCCTTCGTCTTCAAGCTGATCAAGGACTTCTATCCGCCGCAGAAGGAGAACACCACGCGGGAGACCATCAAGCGCAAGTACCTGCTGGTCAAGCAGCACGACCGCGTGGGTCGCATGGCCGATACGCTGGAGTTCTCCAATGTGGCCTTTCCGCGCCAGCGCTTCGAGGCCGGGCTGCTGGCCGAGATCCGGCACTTCTGTCCCAGCCTGCTGGAGGAGAGCGGCGACGACATCGTGCTCAAGCATGTCTACATCGAGCGCCGCATGGTGCCGCTGAACATCTATCTGCAGGATGCCAGCCCCAGGCAGCTGGAGCATGCGGTGATCGAGTACGGCAATGCGATCAAGGACCTGGTGGCGGCCAATATCTTCCCCGGCGACATGCTGTGGAAGAACTTTGGCGTCACCCGTCACGGCAAGGTGGTGTTCTACGACTACGACGAGATCGAGTACCTGACCGACTGCAACTTCCGCCAGGTGCCCGAGCCGCGCAACGAGGAGGAGGAGATGTCCGCCGAGGTCTGGTACGCGGTGGGCCCGCGCGATGTCTTCCCCGAGACCTTCGGCCCGTTTCTGCTGGGCAACCCGCAGGTGCGCGAGCTGTTCATGGCCCACCATGCCGAGCTGCTGGATGCGTCGTTCTGGCAGGGCCACAAGCAACGCATCCTCGCAGGTCATGTGCACGATGTGTTCCCCTACGACCCGCAACGCCGCTTCGGCCGCGGCGTGATTACCTGAGCACGATCTGGGTGCTTGGCGATTTGATTGACGTTTACGTAAACTGCGGGAGCACAATAGTGTTTGTTTGCCGAGCCAGGCCCCGCGGGGGCTGGCTGGGTTGTCTGTCACATGCCCGCAGGAGCTTTTCCCATGTCCGACTCCATCGTGATCGTTTCCGCCGCCCGCACGCCCATCGGGGGTTTGCTGGGTGATTTCGCAGGCCTTGCTGCCTGGGAGCTGGGCGCCGTGGCCATCAAGGCCGCGGTCGAACGCGCCGGCGTACCCGGCGACGCGATCCAGGAAGCCTTCATCGGCAACTGCCTGATGGCGGGCCAGGGCCAGGCGCCCGCGCGCCAGGCGGTGCTGAAGGCCGGCCTGCCACAGTCGGTGGGCGCGGTGACGCTGTCGAAGATGTGCGGCGCCGGCATGCGTGCCACGATGTTCGCCCACGACACCTTGAAGGCAGAGAGTGCCGAGATCCTGATCGCCGGCGGCATGGAGTCGATGACCAATGCGCCGCACCTGATGTTTGCGCGCAAGGGCGTCAAGTACGGTGCTACGCAGATGTATGACCACATGGCCATGGACGGCCTGGAAGACGCCTACGAGCGCGGCAAGGCCATGGGTGTGTTCGCCGAACAATGCGTGGACAAATACGCCTTCACCCGCGAAGCGCAGGACGCCTTCGCCATCGCCTCCACCGAGCGGGCCCAGCGCGCCAACACCGACGGCAGCTTCGCCTGGGAAATGGCCCCGGTGACGGTGGCTGGCCGCGCCGGCGACACCGTCTTCAGCAAGGACGAGCAGCCCTTCAAGGCCAAGCTCGACAAGATCGCCGGCCTGAAGCCCGCGTTCAAGAAGGACGGCACCATCACCGCCGCCACCTCGTCCAGCATCTCCGACGGCGCCGCCGCCATGGTGCTGATGCGCGAGAGCACGGCCGCCAAGCTGGGCCTGTCGCCGGTGGCCCGCATCGTCGGCACGGCCGTGCATGCCAATGCGCCGGCCTGGTTCACGACCGCCCCGGTCGGTGCGATCCAGAAGCTGCTGGCCAAGAACGGCTGGGATGCCAAGAGCGTCGATCTGTGGGAAGTCAACGAGGCCTTTGCCGCCGTCACCATGGCCGCCATGGCCGAGTTCAAGCTGCCGCACGAGATCGTCAACGTCAATGGCGGCGCCTGTGCGCTGGGCCACCCGATCGGCGCCTCGGGCGCCCGCATCATCGTCACCCTGCTGGGTGCGCTGAAGCACCGCGGCTTGAAGCGCGGCGTGGCGGCCCTGTGCATCGGGGGTGGTGAAGCCACCGCCGTTGGCGTCGAGCTGATCTGATGGCACAGGTGTTGATCGTCGGCGCTTCGCGCGGCATCGGCCTGGAGTTCGTGCGCCAGTACCTCGCCGCGGGCGCCCAGGTGGTGGCCACGGCGCGCAACGAGGCCGCGCTGTCGGCGCTCGGCGAACTGGGCGCCACGGCGCTGAAGCTGGATGTGGCCGACACGGCCAGCGCCTCGGGCCTGGCCTGGCAGATCGACGGCCACCAGTTCGACGAGGTGGTGATCGTGGCCGGTGTCTACGGCCCGCGCAACAACGGTCTGCAAACGCCCACCGAGGCCGACTTCGACGAGGTGATGCGCACCAATGTGCTGGGGCCCATGCGCGTCATGCCGCAGCTGGTCGATGCGCTGGCGCCGGGCGCACGACTGGCCGTGATCTCGTCGCGGATGGGCTCGATCTCGCTGCGCACCAGTGCTGCGGGCTGGCTGTACCGTGCCTCCAAGGCGGCGGTCAATTCGGTGCTGAAAGACGCCTCGCTGGTACTCGAAGGCAAGGCCGTCTGCATCAGCTTCCACCCCGGCTGGGTGCGCACCGAGATGGGCGGCGACGGCGCCGACATCGATGCGCGCACCAGTGTGGCGGGCATGCGCGGCGTGCTGTCCAAACTCACGGCTGCCGACAACGGCAGCTTCTTCAACTACGACGGCCAGCCGCTCAGCTGGTGAACCCATGATACTCAGCGAAGACCACCGTGCGGTGCAGGATGCCGTTCGTTCCTACGTCCAGGACCAGATCGTGCCGAAGGCGGCCGAGTGGGACAAGACCCATCATTTCCCCGCCGCCGAGCTCAAGGGCCTGGCCGAGCTGGGCTGCTACGGCGTGGCCGTGCCCACCGAGTGGGACGGCGCCGGCCTGGACTATCTGGCCCTGGCCATCATCCTGGAAGAAATCGGCGCCGGCGATGGTGCGACCTCGACGGTCGTCAGCGTCAACAACTGCCCGGTCTGCTCGATCCTGATGGCCTGGGGCAGTGCCGACCAGAAAGAGCGCTTCCTCAAGCCCCTGGCGCGCGGCGACATGCTGGGCGCTTTCTGCCTGACCGAGCCGCATGTGGGCTCCGAGGCAGCGGGGCTGAAGACCACGGCGACGCTGGACGGCGACCACTACGTGATCAAGGGCGTCAAACAGTTCATCACCAGCGGCAAGAACGGCGATGTGGCCATCGTCATGGCCGTCACCGACAAGGCCGCCGGCAAGCGGGGCATCAGCGCCTTTCTGGTGCCGACCAAGACGCCCGGCTACACGGTTGCGCGTATCGAAGACAAGATGGGGCAACACGCCAGCGACACCGCGCAAATCCTGTTCGAGGACTGCCGCGTGCCGGTGGCCAACCGCATCGGCGACGAGGGCCAGGGCCTGAAGATCGCCCTGTCGGGCCTGGAGGGCGGGCGCATCGGCATTGCCTCGCAATCGGTGGGCATGGCCCGTGCGGCCTTCGAGGCGGCGCTGCGCTACTCGAAGGAGCGCGTGGCCTTTGGCCAGCCCATCTTCGAGCACCAGGCGGTGCAGTTCCGCCTCGGCGAGATGGCCACCCAGATCGAGGCCGCGCGCCAGCTGATCTGGCATGCCGCCAGCCTGAAGGATGCCGGACTGCCCTGCCTGAAGGAGGCGGCAATGGCCAAGCTGTTCGCCAGCGAGATGGCCGAGCGCGTCTGCAGCGCGGCGATCCAGACCTTTGGCGGCTATGGCTATGTCAGCGACTTTCCCGTGGAGCGCATCTACCGTGACGTGCGCGTCTGCCAGATCTACGAAGGCACCTCGGACGTGCAGAAGATACTGATCGGACGCGCGCTGGCCTGAGGTCGGCGACGTACCAAAAACAAGAGTTTCGGTTGCGTCGCGCCGACTTTTGAATAGGGATTGCTCCGGCGTGGCCGGCGGCATACACCCATGGAGCTTCGATCCGTCGAGGCTCGCTCCTGGTCTACGCGGCGGCGTCCAGGATGCGGGTGTGAGCCGCTGCCCTGCTAGGAGATCTCGCAATGAAAATCAGATCGATGATTGCCGCCAGCCTGCTGTTGTCGGCTCTTGCCTCACCTGCGCTGGCGCACACCTACGTGTTCGACGTGGTGCTGACGGGGCCGCACGAGGCGCCGCCCAATGCTTCGCCCGGCCAAGGTCTGGCCACGGTGACCTTCGACATGGATCTCGCGACCATGACCATTGAAGCCAGCTTCAGCGGTCTGACCGGCACGACCACCGCCTCGCACATCCATTGCTGCACCGCCAACCCGGGGCTCAGTACCGCCGGTGTGGCAACGACCACGCCGAGCTTCACCGGCTTCCCCTTGGGCGTTGGCTCGGGCACCTACAACCATACCTTCGATCTCACCCAGGCCTCCAGCTACAACCCGTCCTTCGTGACCGCGCACACCGATATCTCCGGCGCGATGAACTTCCTGCTGGCCGGTGCCCTGGCCGGCAAGGCCTATCTGAACATCCATACCCAGACCTTCCCGGGCGGCGAGATCCGCGGCTTTCTGGTGCCGGTGCCCGAACCCGAAACCTATGCCTTGATGGGGCTGGGTTTGGCTGTGGTGGCTGTGGCGGCCAAGCGCAGGCAAGGGGCCTGACCGCAGCGGATTGACTGCGGGGGTGGGGCGATGGGCGGGCCAACGGGCGTGCGTTAATTTTGGGTACCGGTGTGATGCGCGAAAATACGGCCCATGTTGAGAATCACCGAACTGCGCCTGCCCCTTGACCATCCCGAGCCCGCCCTGCGCGCCGCCATCCTGGCGCGTCTGGGCCTGGTCGGCCGCGAGGCCGAGTTGACGGCCTTCACCGTCTTCAAGCGCAGCTACGACGCGCGCAAGAAGACGGCCATCGTGCTGATCTACACGGTGGATTGCGAACTGGGCTGCGAGGCCGAGCTGTTGCAGCGCTTCGCGGGTGATCCGCATGTGCGGGTCACACCGGACACCGGCTACCACTTCGTGGGCCAGGCGCCGGCCGATTTCTTCATGCCCCATGGCCGCGAGCCACGGCCGCGGCCGCTGGTGGTCGGCTTCGGCCCCTGCGGCATCTTCGCGGCGCTGATACTGGCCCAGATGGGCTTGCGGCCCATCGTGCTGGAGCGTGGCAAGGAGGTGCGCCAGCGCACCAAGGACACCTGGGGCCTGTGGCGACAGCGCGAGCTGAATCCGGAGTCGAATGTGCAATTCGGCGAGGGCGGGGCCGGCACCTTCTCGGACGGCAAGCTCTGGAGCCAGATCAGCGACCCGCGCCACCTGACGCGCAAGGTGCTCAGCGAATTCGTCAAGGCCGGCGCGCCTGAGGAAATCCTCTTCGTCGCCAAGCCCCATATCGGTACCTTCCGGCTGGTCAGCATGGTCGAGAAGATGCGGGCCGACATCGAGGCGCTGGGCGGCGAGATCCGCTTCGAGCAGCGCGTCAGCGATGTGCTGATCGAGAACGGGCACATCCGCGGCGTGACCCTGGCCTCGGGCGAGCAGCTGCGCGCCGACCACGTGGTGCTGGCCCTGGGCCACAGCGCCCGCGACACCTTCACCATGCTGCATGAGCGCGGCGTGTTCATGGAGGCCAAGCCTTTTTCGGTGGGCTTTCGCATCGAGCATCCGCAAGGCATCATCGACCGCGCCCGCTTCGGCCCGAATGCGGGCAACCCGATTCTTGGCGCGGCCGACTACAAGCTGGTGCACCACGCCAGCAATGGCCGCTCGGTCTACAGCTTCTGCATGTGCCCCGGCGGCACCGTGGTGGCGGCGACCTCGGAGCTGAATCGCGTCGTCACCAACGGCATGAGCCAGTACTCGCGCAACGAGCGCAATGCCAATGCCGGCATCGTCGTCGGCATCAACCCGCAGGACTACCGGCAGGACGGCCTGAGCGAAGGCCCGGTCAGCCCGCTGGACGGCATGGCCTTCCAGCGCATCTGGGAGTCGCGCGCCTACGAGCTGGGCGGCGGCGGCTATATCGCGCCGGGCCAGCTGGTCGGCGACTTCATCAAGGGCCAGCGCTCGACGGCGCTGGGCTCGGTCGAGCCCTCGTACAAGCCCGGTGTGCTGATGACCGATCTGGGCCAAAAGGGTAATAGCAGCCTGCCCGACTATGCGATTGCGGCGGTGCGCGAGGCCCTGCCGGCCTTCGAGCGCCAGATCCGTGGCTTTGCGATGAATGACGCGGTGCTCACCGGCGTCGAAACGCGCACCTCGTCGCCGCTGCGCATCACCCGCGGCCGCGACTATCAAAGCCTCAACACAAAAGGCTTGTACCCGGCCGGGGAGGGCGCGGGCTACGCCGGCGGCATCATGTCGGCCGGCGTCGATGGCATCGAGGTGGCCGAAGCCTTGGGCCGGGCCATGCTGGGCATTGCAGCAGCAGAAAAAGCAACGCCGGCCTGAAACAGACCGGCGTTGTGGCTGGAGCGGGTCCGCTCAGCGATTGAAGCGGCGGCGCAGCAGCAGGGTGGCCACGCCCAGGCCCATCATCAGATAGGTGGCGGGCTCGGGTATGGGCACCTGCACGACCTGACCGACAAGGCCAGCCGCGTCGTGCGGGGTCAGCACAAAGGACACGGTCGCCCCCATCATGACCTGGGTGGTGCTGAAGTTCAGCACGTTCGAGCCGTTGTAGGGCCCGCAGAAGGTGGTGCTGCAGGCCTGGCCTATGTCCACGCCCTTGTTCGTGCCCTTGAGCGTGGCATCGAAGTCCTGCGCCACCAGCACATTGGGGCCGAAGAAGGGTGCCAGGGTGACGCCGTCCTGGTTGCCATCGTTCAGCGTGTAGGTCATCTGCGAACTGGCGCCCACCGTGCCGCTCAGCGAGATCGGAGTCGAGAAGCCGAACGAGAACACGACCGGGTTGTTGGTGAAGTTCAGCGCGCCGATGGCGAACAGAATCATCGGGTCGGGATCAAGGTACATATTGTCGATGGACACAACGCCGTTGGCACCGGTGGCCGTGAAGCCCTGGACCCAGCCCTTGCCTGCTTCGTTGATGTTCACCGGCACGGCGAAACTCTCGTCCCCGATCTGCACCCAGGCGGTGCAGCCCTCGCCACAAACCGGGTCGCTCTTGTTGGCCAGCGCCGAGCCCGAGACAGCCAGCAAGGCCGCCGCCAGAAGCGCCTGAATAGCTTTGCTCATGTTCCGTTCCCCCGGGAGGTTGGTTGAGTGCAAGCGAAATGCTTCAGGTCACGTAAGCCGCAGACGGATTTCGAGCCCCAGCCTTCAGACACTAGTTGGCAAGCACTGAACTACAAGCCCCTAGTTCTAGTGGGTTCACAGCTCCGCCACGCTCTTGACCCGTATCGGCATCGCCATCGCCTGAGCCACCGGCTCGACGACACGACCATGGAAGCGATCCAGCAGCGCCTTGCGCTGGGCCGTGGCCGTGACGACATTGGCGTGCTTGACATGGCCGTAGCCGCGGATGGTCTCGGGCAGACGGGCCAGCTTCACAGCCACATCCAGCCGCTCGGCGCTGAGGTGGGCGAGGACCTCGGCGATCAGCGCCTCGTACTCGGTGATCAGCCGGCGCTCCATGCGGCGCTCGTCGGTGCGGCCGAAGACGTCCAGCACCGTGCCGCGCAGGCCCTTGAGCTTGGCCAGCACCCTAAAGCCCTTCATCATCCACGGGCCGAACACCATCTTGCGGGCACGGCCATCGGGGCCGGGCTTGGACAGCAGCGGCGGCGCGAGGTGGTAGCTCAGCGAATCCCAGTTCTCGAACTGCGCCTTCATCGAGGCTTCGAACACGCCGTTGGTGTAGAGCCTGGCAACCTCGTACTCGTCCTTGATGGCCAGCAGCTTGGCGTAGTAGCGGGCCACGGCCTTGGTCAGGCGCAGCGCGCTGCCGGCCTCGCCCAGGGCCAGCTCGGCCTTGCGCACTTTTTCCACCAGGGCGACGTAGCGCTGGGCATAGGCTGCGTCCTGGTAATCGGTCAGCAGGCGCGTGCGGCGGGCGATCAGGCCCTGCTCGCCGTCGAGTGCGTCCCAGTCGACCACGGCGGTGGCTTGCCTCTTGCCGGCCAGGCGCAGCAGCGCCTGCGGGTCGGCCGCAGCGAGACGGCCCAGGGCGAAGGCGGTCTTGTTGCCCTCGACGGCCACGCCGTTGAGCTCGAAGGCGCGCAGCAGGGCGGCCTCGCTGACCGGGATCAGGCCACGCTGGAAGCAGGCGCCCAGCATGATGATGTTGGACGGCATGGTGTCGCCCATCAGCTCTTGGGCGATCGCCTGGGCGTCGATGCTGCTGACCAGGTCGTCGCCGGCAGCGAAGCGCATCTTCTGCAGCAGCTCGGGCGCATGCAGCTGCGCATCGGGGTTGCGCACGAACTGCGCGGTGGCAATCTCGTGCGTGTTGGCAATGATCACCGTGCGGCCGGGTTTGACGGTGCCCAGGGCGTCGCTGGACGCGCCGACCACCATGTCGCAGGCCAGCAGCACATCGGCCTGCTGGGTGTCGATGCGCACCTGGTTCAGCAAGTCCTGCGTCGGCGCCACGCGCACAAAGCTCAAGACCGCGCCGCCTTTTTGCGCAAAGCCCATGAAGTCCAGCACCGAGGCCTGCTTGCCTTCCAGATGCGCGGCCATCGAGACCAGGGCGCCGACGGTGACGACGCCGGTGCCGCCGACGCCGGTGACCAACAGGTCGAACGGGCCGCTCCAGTCCCAGGGCTTGGGCAGGCCGATGGCGGCCAGTTCTCGGGCCAGATCTGCGGCGGTGAAGCCCGAGCCGACCCGCTTCTTCAGCACCGCACCATGCACCGACACAAAGCTGGGGCAGAAGCCGTTGACGCAGGAGAAATCCTTGTTGCAGGAGCTCTGCTCGATATGGCGCTTGCGGCCCAGATCGGTCTCCACCGGCACGACGCTCAGGCAGTTCGACGCCACGCCGCAATCGCCGCAGCCCTCGCAGACCGCCTCGTTGATGAAGATGCGCTTCGGAGGGTCGTAGAACTCCTTCTTCTTGCGCCGGCGGCGCTTCTCTGCGGCACAGGTCTGGTCATAGATCAGCACCGTCACGCCCTCGACCTCGCGCAGCTGGCGCTGCACGGCGTCGAGCTCCGAGCGGTCATGGAAGGTCGTGCCCGCCGGGAACTGCGACTCGTGGCCCTTGTATTTCTCGATCTCGTCCGAGACGACGACCAGCTGCTTCACCCCCTCGGCCTCGACCTGGCGCGCGATCTGCGGCACGCTGATGCTGCCGTCCACCGGCTGGCCGCCGGTCATCGCCACCGCATCGTTGTAGAGGATCTTGTAGGTGATATTGGTCTTGGCGGCGATGGCCTGGCGTATCGCCAGATAGCCGGAGTGGTAGTAAGTGCCGTCGCCCAGGTTCTGGAACACATGCTTCTCGGTCGTGAAGCGGCTCTGTGCGGCCCAGTCCACGCCCTCGGCACCCATCTGTATCAGGCCCGAGGTGCCGCGCTCCATCCAGCTGGCCATGAAGTGGCAGCCGATGCCGGCCAGGGCCCGCGAGCCGTCGGGCAGCTTGGTGCTGGTGTTGTGCGGGCAGCCGGAGCAGAAGTACGGCTGGCGGCGCACCGCATCGGCGGCATTGGACAGCAGGGTCGGGGTCTGGAAATCGACCACCAGCTCGCGCCGGTCCAGCGCCGGGTTCAGCCGCGCCAGCCAGTCGGCCACCATATTCATGATGCGCGAGGGGCGCAGCTCGCCTAAAGCGCTGAGCACCGGCCTGCCCATCTCGTCGCTCTTGCCTATGACCTTGGGCCGCTGCGCATCGGGCAGGTGGTAGAGCAGTTCCTTGATCTGGCGCTCGACCACGGGCGCCTTTTCCTCGATCACCAGCAGGTCCGTCAGGCCTTGGGTGAACTCCAGCATCCGCGTCGTTTCCAGCGGGAACACCAGGCCGACCTTGTAGACGCGCACACCGGCGGCAGCCAGCGCGTTCGGATCCAGGTCGAGCCGGCGCAGCACCTCCATGAAGTCGTAGTGCGCCTTGCCGACGGTGACGATGCCTAAAGTCGCATTCGGGCTGCTGACGATGTGCTTGTCTATCGAATTGAGCTTGGCGAAGGCGCAGACCGCCTCCAGCTTGTGGGCCAGCCGCGACTCGAGCTCCAGCGAGGGCAGATCGACCGAGCGGATGTGCAGGTTCACGGGCGCCTGGTAATCGATCGGGTTCTCGAAGTCCAGCGTCACTTGATCGAGGTCGACCGTCATGCCCGACTCGACGACCTCGGAGATCGCCTTGAAGCCGACCCAGGCGCCGGAGAAGCGGGACAGCGCCCAGCCATACAGGCCGAACTCCAGATACTCGGCCACATTCGCCGGGTGCACCAGCGGCATGCTCCAGGCCTGCAGGGCCAGGTCGCTCTGATGCGGTGTGCTGCTGGACACGCAACCATGGTCGTCGCCGCAGACCACCAGCACGCCACCCAGCGGCGAGCTGCCGTAGACATTGGCGTGCTTCAGCGCATCGCCCGCGCGGTCCACGCCGGGGCCCTTGCCGTACCACATCGCGAACACGCCATCGACGGTGCGCTTCGGGTCCAGGCCGACGCGCTGCACGCCCAGGCAGGCGGTGGCGGCCAGGTCTTCATTGATCGCCGGCAGGAAGTTGATCTGCGCGGCGTCGAGGAACTTCTTCGCTTTCCACATCTGCTGGTCGACCATGCCCAAGGGGCTGCCGCGGTAGCCGGAGACGAAGCCGGCGGTCTTCAGGCCGGCGGCCTCGTCCAGTGCCTTTTGCATCAGCGGCAGGCGCACCAGCGCCTGGGTGCCGGTCAGGAACACGGCGCCGCGGGTGGCGGCGAGGTTGTCCGACAGTTTGTAGTCGCGCAGCGCTGGGCAGGAAGCTAGTTCGGACATGGGCGGGCCCCGAGAAGTAAGTTGCGAGCGATTTTTCGCCAAATACGCGAGGGATAGTTTCCCCAATTGGCCTGAACCGCGGAATCTGGAACCAGTATTTACTCCAAAATGGCGGATATGGAAAATGAACGTTTCGATCGCGCCACCCGACTGATACTGCAGGAGCTGCAGCAGGACGGGCGGCAGAGCACGCAGCAGCTGGCCGACAAGGTGGGTCTGTCCGCCACACCGGTGTGGCGGCGCATCAAGGAGCTGGAGGAGAGCGGCGTGATACGCCGTCATGTCGCCCTGGTGGACCGCGAGAAGCTGGGGCTCAACATTTGCGTGCTGGCCAATGTCAGCCTGGTGCGGCACAGCGATGGCGCGGTCGAGAACTTCGAGCGCCTGGTCAGCGCCAGCCGCGAGATCATCGAATGCCACGGCATCACCGGCGAGGCCGACTATGTGATCAAGGTCGTTGTGCCGGACATGAAGGCCTATGACCAGTTCCTGCAGAACCAGGTCTTCAAGGTGCCCGGCGTGGCCAGCGTGCGCAGCAATGTGGTGCTGCGCGAGGTCAAGTACGAGACGGCGTTGCCGGTGGATTGAGGCCGGCCCGGGCCATATCGGCGGGCAGGCCCGAGCGCGTGGCGGCATCCATCAGCAGGCCGTTCCCTGCCGCCGCGCCGTCGGCCGCCAAGCGTGCGGCACTGAGCACAGGCGCGCCCACGCAGGCATAGGCCGCCCGCCGGGCCGTGGCCGCCGAGCCGACGACGATTTCGCCGCGCGCGATGCCGATGCCAAAGGCGATTGCTGCCTGGCCCTCGGCGCTGCGCTGAGCGTTGAACAGCTCGGCCACCTCCATCATGTCGCGCCCGGCCTGCACCGCGGCGCGGGGCTCGGCGAACAGGGCCAGCAGGCCGTCGCCGCTGAACTGCGCCACCTCGCCGGCCCGTCCCTCGATGGCATCGAACATCAAGGTGCCCCAGCTGCTCAGCAGCTCCATCAGCTCCTGCGGCGTTTGCTGCGGGCGCTGGGGCTCGTGCAGGCGGGCGACCAGCACGCAGGCGTCGGCCAGGCGGCTGGGCTCGATGGGCCCGCCGGGCGTCAGCCGGCGCAGCGCCTCGCTCTGCAGGTCACGGTGCTGCTTACGCGCCAGGCTGGACTCGATGCGGGCTTTCAGCAGCCAGGGATCGACCGGCTTGTGCAAAAAGTCATCGGCCCCCAGCTCGATGCAACGGGCCACCGGCGCCACGCCGCCCAGCGCGCTGGTGACGATGACGGCCACCTCGCGCAACTCGGCGTCAACGGCACGGAGCTGCAGCAGGCCGAAGCCGTCGAGCTCGGGCATGGCCAGGTCGAGCAGCAGCAGCTCGAAGGGCTGGCGCCGCAGCAGCTCCAGCGCCTGGCGGCCGTTGTCGGCGCTGCTGACCTGATGGCCCATCAGCTCCAGCGACCGGCACAGCAACAGGCGGTTGACGCGGTTGTCGTCGGCCACCAGCACGCGGGCCCTGCTCGTTGCCGCAGCAGGCTGGGGTGAGGCTGTAGGCGGCTGCTGGGATGCGCCCGCGCCCGGCGCCAAGGTGAAGCGGTAGCCCAGGCCGGCCACGGTAGCGATTGACCGCGCGCCCAGCACCCGGCGCAGGCCGGAGATCTGCACCTGCAGATTGTTCTCCTCGACCACCAGGCCGGGCCAGACCTCGTCGAGCAACTCGTCCTTGCCGACGACCCGGTCGCGCTTGCTGACCAGGGCCTTCAGCAGATCGAAGCCCCGGCTGCCCAGGGCCACCGGCTCGCCATGGACCAGCAGCTGGCGCTCGGCCAGCCGTAGCTCGACGTGGCCAAAGACCAGTGCGCTCATGCCACTCGCGCCAGTGTCCGCAGGGCGGCCATCGCGGCGTCGAGTTCGACGGCCAGTTCATCAATGGCGGCTGCCCCGGCCGAAGGCCCCTGCCACTCCAGCCGGCGCGCCGCCTCAGCCAGCCGGGTTGCGCCAAAGGCCACGCCATTGCTTTTCAGCGCGTGGGCCAGGGTCTGGAAGCGCTCGACGTCGGCCGTGCTTGCCGCCTGGCGCACTTCGGCCATCAGCCGTGGTGCCTCCTCGGCAAAGGCCTCGACCAGGGTGACAACGAAGTCCGCGCCGGCATTGGCCTGCAGTGCTTCGAAGCTGTGGGTGTCTATCGTCGGCAGGGTCATGGCTTGCGTGCAGCGGTGTCGGTCAGCGCAGCGATCAGGGCCTCGACGCGCAGCGGTTTGCTCAGATGCTCGTCCATGCCGGCGGCCAGGCATTGCGGGCGGTCGCCGTTGAGGGCGTTGGCGGTCATGGCGACGATGCGCGGTCGCTGGTCCGGCGGCCAGCGCGCCGTGATCTGCCGGGTGGCTTCCAGGCCATCCATCTCGGGCATGCGCACATCCATCAGCAGCAGATCGTAGGCCTGGCGCGCGACGCTGTCGATCGCCTCGCGCCCGTTGCTGGCCAGATCGGCCCGGTAGCCCAGCTGCTCCAGCAGGCGCAGGGCCAGCTTCTGGTTCACGCCGTTGTCCTCAGCCAGCAGGATGCGCAGCGGATGGCGGGCGGCCATCCGCGGGTCCGGTGCCACTGCGGCCGCGCGTTGTGGCAGCAGGTCCAGCGCGGCGGCCGGCGCCGCGATGTCGAAATGGAAGCAGCTGCCCTGGCCGGGGCCGGCGCTGTCCACACCCATCGTCCCGCCCATCAGCTCGGCCAGCTGCCGGCTGATCGCCAGGCCCAGGCCGGTGCCGCCATAACGGCTGGCGATGCTGGCGTCGGCCTGGCTGAAACGCTGGAACAGACGCGAGCGGCCCGCCTCGCTCAGGCCGATGCCGGTGTCGCTCACCTCGAAGGCCAGGCGTCCCTCGGCGGGCCGCGAGACCTTGAGCTGCACCTCGCCGCGCTCGGTGAACTTGACCGCATTGCTCAAGAGGTTGAGCAGGATCTGGCGCAGGTGGGCGGCGTCACCCACTACGGCCGCCGGCACCTCGGCATCGAAGTGGCAGCTCAGCTTCAGACCCTTTTGCGCGGCGCGCACACCGACCAGGTCCAGGCCCAAGCGCACACACTCGCGCAGGTCGAAGGGTTGGTGCTCCAGCTCCAGCTTGCCCGCCTCTATCTTCGAGAAGTCGAGCACATCGTTGATGATGGTCAGCAGCAGTTCGGCCGAGTCGCGTATGGTTTGCGCATGGTCGCGCTGATCCTCGCTCAGGTCTGAGCTGAGCAGCAGGCCGCTCATGCCGATGACACCGTTCATCGGCGTGCGTATCTCGTGGCTGACCGTGGCCAGAAAGGCGCTCTTGGCCGCATTGGCCGACTGCGCCGCCTCCCGCGCCTGCGCCTCGGCGGCCAGCTTGTCTTCGAGCAGCTGCGCCTGCGTGCGGGCCGCCTCGGCCTGCAGATCCTGCTGCAGCATCTGGGTCGCGTGGGCCACGGCGCGTATCTCGTCGGGCCGGTAGGGAATCAGGCCGGGCTTGGCGGCCAGCAGCAGAAAGCCGGTGAGCTGGTCGCGGTGGGTGGTGGGCACGGCCAGTGCATCGAGGCCGGCAAGGCCGGCCAGCGTTGCGGGCAGCCGGTGCGCGAGGATGGCGCGCAGCTCGGCCGGGCTCAGGGTCAGATGCTCGGGGGCGTTGGGAAGGGTGGCCGAGAGCCTTGAGCACAGGCCCGACACAGACTCGGTGCGGTAGATGGCGACACCGGCGCCGTCGGCAAAGGCGCCCACGGCCGCCAGATAGTGGTTCAGCAGCGCATCGCGTCCGTGCACCGCCGCCGCCGCCGCTATGCCCTGCCGTAGCGCGTCCTCCCTGGCCTTCCAGGGGCGGTAGAACAGCGCCTGCACCAGTCGCTGCGCCCACTCGTAGCCGCGCGGCAGGCCCAGGGCGGTGAGCGCCGCCGAGGCGGTGGTGAAGCCCAGGTTGGTGCGCTTGTCGGCCAGGTTCAGCAGCGGCGAGAACAGCAGATGAAGCAGGCTGACACCGGCCAGCAGCAGCGCCACCACGATGGCCCAGACCAGCGCCCGGCTGAGCGCGAAACCGAAGCCGAAGACACGATGACGCAGCACCGCGTAGCTCAGGCCCAGCATGGCGGCGATGTCCAGTGCCACCTGGATGCAGGTGACGATGAACTGGCGTTCGGTGGTTCTGCCGGGCAGTGAGCCCACCAGATAGAACACGATGCTGCCCAATACCAGGGCGCCTACGCAAATGCCGACCCAGGCGCAGCGGTACTTTTCCATGCCGGAGGCGCGTCGCCAGGCGAGCCACAGGAATGCAGCGGTCGCCAGCGCGACCAGGTTGATGGCGTGCTTGCTGACGGTCTCTATCGTCTTCTTCCATGACGCATCCACCGGCAACAAGCGCAGCAGATGGAGCGCCTCCAACAAGGGAAACAGCAGGCCCAGGCAGATCAAGGTGATGGCCACCGTGCGCTGCCAGGGTTTGGCGAAGCGAGGGGTGCCGCTTGAAAAGCTGAGGGCGAAGTAGAGATAGCCCACCGCGGTGACATAGGCCAGCACACTGGAGTTGGTCAGGAACAGCAGGGTCTGCAGCATGCCGCCCGGCAAGCCGCGGGTCATGCCCGCCACGCTGTAAATCGCCAGCGCAATCGCGAGTGCGCGTATCGGCTTGCTGTCCGCGCGGCGCCAGGACAGGACGGCCGCAACGAGCAGGGCCATCCAGCTGTCCACCCAGTCGCCCAGCAGGGCCGTCACGGCAAGCAGGTTGACGCGGCCGGGATCGGGCACCGTGCGCACGCTCAGCTTGCGCAGCTGCCCCTGCGACTCGACGGTGACCGCAATCGACTCGCCGATACCCTTGTAACGCCAGGCGTCCCCGGGCACGTCGAAGGAAATCCGGTCGCCTGCCCGTACGCCTGCACGGGCAAGGTCCGAGTCGGGCTGGACGCTGGCCACCTCGCGCATCCACAGCGGCCCGTCAAAGGTGCCGGTGAACCTGGCCCCCATGCCACCCGCCGCCTCCGGCACGACGCTGCGATCCACATAGGCCATGGCCCACAGCCGCAGGCCGCAGCAGCTGAGGCACAGCGCCAGCAGCAAGACCTGCCAGGTGCGGGTGTTTGAGCCCGAGGGCGGCAGCGCCCCGGCAGGGGCTGCGGTATCCGGAATGGCCAATGAACTTGTCATGGGGTCCTCATCGTCGGCCAAGCATAGGGAGTTCAAGCCACCGTGTCAGCGAGTAAACCCCGATAGGTCGGCCGGTTTCAGGAAGTTTCAGCGGCGCCTCAGGTGGTTTAAGGACAGCGGCTGAAGCTAACGAGATAGTGGCATGGCGGTCGCAATACGCCCTGCCCCTGGCAGCCAAGGCCGCGATCTTCCACCTCAAACTGAAGGGACGAACGATATGTCTAAGCAACAAGCCTCCATCGCGCGACAACTGATTCCGGTGGCCGCGGCGGCCATCCTCGCCATCGCCTCCAGCGCGCCGCAGGCGCAGCAGCTGATTGCGCCTGACGCCATGGTCGGTGGCTACAGCCAAAGTTTCCTGTCGGCCCAGATGGCGCAATGGGAATTTGCCCTGCCGGCGGGCATCAACCCGCTGCTGGACACGACCGGCGCGCATTCAGCGCTGGGCGACCAGGGGAGCTACTTCTTTCTTGCATCGACGTTTTCGCAAGACCCCGTCGTGCGCAACGTGACGGTGCGCAGCGACCAGAGGCTGGTGTTCAGCCCAGTCACCGTCCTTTTCTGGGCGGATGCCGTCGTCAACACCGAGGCGGATATGCGCACCCATGCGGCCTATGCCCTGGGTGATGTCAGCAATCTGTCGGTCACGGTCGACGGAGCGCCGGCCCTGCTGCCCAATGGCGCCAGCTCACTGAATCAATTCCTCCAGTCCGGCCCGCTGTTCCCGCTGAACCTGCCTGCCGGCGGTATTGTTGACACCCTGTTTGGCTTCCCGCCCGGCGTCTACCCAGCTGTCACCTTGGGCTATACCTATGCCTTGGAGGGCTTGACGGCCGGCCAGCACCAGCTGCGCTTCACCTCCACCAACCTGTCCACGGGCCCCTACGCCGGCGGCCCGCCCGTCTCGTACGACGTCACCTACAACATCACGGCCGTGCCCGAGGCCAGCACCTGGGCGATGATGAGCCTGGGCATGCTGGCCATAGGCGCCGGTGCACTGCGGCGGCGGCGCGGCGCCTGAAGGCCTTGCACCACGGCTGTGCGCATTGCAAACCCGGATTCGGGGCGGTGTCATGGGCAGCGGATAAGCTGCCGGCACTGAATAATCCGGGAGATTCCATGCGTTCATCCACCCCTGCCGTGCGGCGTCGCGGTCTGACCGTCTTGCTGGCCTCGACCCTGCTCGGCTTCGGCGCCTCAGCCTCGGCCGCCGATTTCCCCAGCAAGCCCATCCGCTTCATCGTGCCCTATGCCGCCGGCGGCACCACCGATCTGGTGGCGCGCACGGTGGGCCAGAAGGTGGCCGACAAGCTGGGCCAGCCGGTGGTGGTCGAGAACAAGCCCGGCGCCGGCGGCAATCTGGGCATGGACCTGGTGGCCAAGGCGCCGGCCGACGGCTACACGATCGGTTTCGGCGCTATCTCGACCAATGCGCTGAACCCGCACGTCTACAAGACCATGCCCTTCGATCCACGCAAGGACTTCACGGCCGTCAGCCTGCTGGGCAACTCGACCATCGTCATCGAGGTCAACGCGGCCTCGCCAATCAAGAGCGTGGCCGAGCTGATTGCGGCGGCCAAGAAGGACAAGGGCATGACCTTTGCCACGGCCGGCGCCGGCACCTCGATGCACCTGGCCGCAGCCATGTTCGAGCAGATGACGGGCGTTGATCTGACCCATGTGCCGTACCGCGGCAGTGCGCCGGGCATCACCGATCTGCTGGGCGGCCATGTCGGCCTGATGTTCGACAACCTGCCGGCCTCGCTGCCCCACATTCAGCAGGGCAAGCTGCGCGCGCTGGCGGTGGCCGGCAAGGCCCGCTCGCATTCGCTGCCGAATGTGCCCACGCTGGCCGAAGCCGGCCTGCCCGGCTATGCGGTGGAGCCCTGGTTCGGCGTTTACGGCCCGGCCGGTCTGCCCGTACCGGTGCTGAAGGCGCTGAACCAGGCTTTTGTCGAGGCCTTGGCCCAGCCTGATGTCAAGGACAAGCTGCTGCAGGCCGGTTTCACGCCGCGCAGCTCCAGCCCGCAGGAGTTGACGGCCCTGGGCTCCAGCGAGTACGAGCGCCTGGGTGCCGTGGCTCGCAAGGCCAATATGACGACGGATTGATGCTGGTTGGCGCGCATTGCGGAAACACTGCACGTTTGACCGCCTCTCGGGGCCGTGTTGGCGGGGCGGGGCTCGGTTAAGCTGCATCCTTGCATGAGGAGCCCGCCGATGCGTTTGTCCGCTCGTTTGATGGCCGCCTGGCTCAGCCTGTGTTGCGGCGTGGCCGTAGCTGCAGACCTGCCTGACTGCTCGCGGCCGTTGAGCCTGGCCCTGCACGAGCATGGCCTGCTGTACTCGGCCGAGGCCGGTCAGGGCATCGACAAGGACATCGCCGACGAGCTGATACGGCGCAGCGGCTGCAAGGTCAACATCACCCTGATGCCCCGGGCGCGGATCTGGCAGCTGATCGAGTCGGGCGCGCTGGATTTCAGCCTGTCGGGCATTACCAACCCGGCACGCGACCAGTTCGCCGCCTTCGCCTGGTATTTTTCCAACAAGTACTACCTGCTGCTGCGCCGCGACGCCGGCGTGGTCAAGCATGCCGATTTCGAGAACAACCCGGCGTTGAAGCTGGGCGCGATCCGCGGCTTTCGCTACAGCGCCTCGGCCAATCGTCTGATGGACAAGCTGGAGCAGGAGCGCCGCGTGACCTATGCCAGCACGCTGGAGCCGCTGTATCAGATCCTGCTTGAGAACCGTGTCCAGGCCATGATCATCGAGCCCTTCGACTACCCCACACTGGAAACCGACAAGCTGCGCGCGCAGACGCAGATACTGGAGTTCGACGATCCGGCAGTACCGCACGGGCTGATCATGTCCAAGAAGGCCTTGCCGCCCCGGGAGCAGGAGCGCTGGCGGGCGCTTATCGCCGGCATGCGGGCCGACGGCACGGTGCAGCGCATCTTCGAGAAGTATTTCAAGCCGGACCTGGCGCGCGCCATGACGCAGTTCTGAACGGGCGCCCGGTTGAAGCGCCTGGTTCATCTGTCGATCTCACTGGGCCTGGGCCTGGTGTGCCTGTGCGCGACCTGGGCGCTGTGGCACCACGAACAGGTGGCAACGCAGAAAAACCTCTGGTCCAACTTCGACTTCGCCCTGCGCCAGAGCGCCAACCGCATCGAGCAGCGCATGGCTGCCTTCGAGCAGCTGTTGCGCGGGGCGCAGGGGCTGTTCGATGCCTCGGACCTGGTCGAGCGCGATGACTTTCGCGTCTATGTCGAAGTGGCCCTCTCGGGCGCCGACTTCAGTGGTCTCCAGGCCTTTGCCTTCACCCCGCTGATTCCGGGCCAGCGTCTGGAAAACTTTGTCCATGCGCAGCGGCGCATGGGGCAGACCAGCTACCGGGTGTTCCCCGAGGGTGAGCGCGAATGGCATGCGCCGGTGACCTATATCGAGCCGTTTTCGCGCCTGACCGAACGGGCCATGGGCTTTGATGCGCTGAGCGATTCGGCGCGCCGCGAGGCCATGTTCAAGGCTCGCGACTCTGGCGCCATGGTGATGACGCGCAAGACCCGGCTGGTGACCGAAGCCGAGGGCGAGGCGCAGGCCGCCTTTGTGCTGTTCCTGCCGCTGTATGCCAAGGGCAAGCCGCTGGGCAATGTGGCGCAACGGCGTGAGCAACTGACCGGCTGGGTGTTCGCCACCTTCCGCATGGGTGATCTGATGTCCGGCCTCTACGGCGAGGGCACGCCCGGCCTGGACCTGCGCGTCTACGATGGCGTGGAACTGAGCGATGCTGCGCTGATGTACCGGTCGGGCCCGGACGCCGGCCACGCCGCCTTGCCGGGCAAGGAGGCGCATGAGTACATCGCCATGGCCAACCATACCTGGACCCTGGTGGCCGGCATGCGGCCCGAATTCGAGCAGCGCTTCAGCAGCAACTCTGCCTCCATCATTGCCGTCTCGGGTGTCGGTCTGAGCCTGCTGCTGAGCCTGCTCAGCTGGCAGCTGCTGACGGCGCGGGCCCGTGCCTTCGGCCGCGCCGAGGCCATGACCCGCGAGCTGCGCGAAAGCGAGGAGCGCATGCGCCATATGGCCCAGCACGATGCGCTGACCGGCCTGCCCAATCGCCGCACCTTCCGTGACCGGCTGGAGCAGGATGTCAAGAAGAGCAAGCGCGACGGGCTGCCGGTGGCCGTGCTCTTCATCGATCTGGACCAGTTCAAGGAGGTCAACGACACCCTGGGCCACGACCAGGGCGATGTGCTGCTGAAGGAGGCCGCGCAGCGCATCTGCCACTGTGTGCGCGAGGCCGACACGGTGGCCCGCCTGGGCGGCGACGAGTTCACCGTGATATTGGCCGAGCTGCATGACCTGGCGCGGGTCGAGGCGATTGCCCAGCACATCAACCAGGCGCTGGCCGCGCCGTTCGAGTTGCGCGGTGAGCAGGCCTATGTGTCTGCCAGCATAGGCATCACGCTCTATCCCCATGACGCGACCGAGATCGACGACCTGCTCAAGCAGGCCGACCAGGCCATGTATGTGGCCAAGGATGCCGGCCGCAACTGCTTCAGCTTCTTCACTCCGGCCTTGCAGGTGGCCGCCGTGGCGCGCATGCGGCTGACCAACGATCTGCGCGGCGCCCTGGCCAACGAGGAGCTGCGCCTGTACTTCCAGCCGGTGGTGGACCTGGCCAGCGGCCGCATCCACAAGGCCGAAGCCCTGCTGCGCTGGGAGCATCCGACCCGCGGCATGGTCAGCCCGGCGGAGTTCATTCCGCTGGCCGAGGCCAGCGGCCTGATCCACGACATCGGCGAGTGGGTCTTCCAGCAGGCGGCTCAGTGGGTCAAGCGCTGGCGCGAGCAGCTGGACCCTTACTTCCAGGTCGCGGTGAACCAGTCGCCGATCGAGTTCCAGCGTCAGGGCCGGCGCAGCGCCTTGTGGCTGGCGCACCTGAAGGCGCTGGGCCTGCCAGGCGGAGCCCTGGTGGTCGAGATCACCGAGGGCCTGCTGCTCGATGCCAGCCCCGGGGTGACCGAACAGCTGCTGGAGTTCCGCGATGCCGGCGTCGAGGTGGCGCTGGACGACTTCGGCACCGGCTACTCCTCGCTGTCCTATATCCAGAAGTTCGATATCGACTACCTGAAGATAGACCAGAGCTTTGTGCGCAACCTCAGGCCCGGCGCGCGCGACGTGGCGCTGTGCAAGGCCATCATCGTGATGGCCCACGAGCTGGGCATCAAGGTGATTGCCGAGGGCGTCGAAACCACCGCCCAGCGTGAATTGCTGACCGCCGCCGGCTGCGACTATGCCCAAGGCTATCTGTTCGCCAAGCCACTGCCGGCCGAGGCCTTTGATGCCCTGCTGGTGCGCCAGCGCGACGACGCCTTGGCAAATTGATTTGCATCAAGCGCATTCCGTCACGCGACCCAGGGTCTTGCACGGTTGAGTCAGCGCCTGCGGCGCCGATATAGCTCCGTACTCAGGAGACAAGTCCCATGCGCTTCACCACCCGCTTGCTGGTGTGCTCGGCCGTTCCGGCCGTTTTGTTCGTCACCGCTCTGGCCACCAGCATCTGGGGCCTGAGCAGCACCCAGTCGCAGTTCGACACCTATATCCGTACCGAGCAGGCCTTTGCCGCCGGCGTGTCGGAGATGTATGCGCAGGGCTTGCAGATGGGCCAGGCGCTGCGCAATGTGGTGCTGGATCCGGCCAACAAGAAGGCCTATGACAACCTGACGGCGGCCCGCGCGGCCTACGACAAGGCCGCCGCCGACAACGCCGTCATTGCCGCGGGCACACCGCTGCAGAAAGAACTGGCGGCGCTGGTGCCGCTGCGCGAGGCCCAGGCCCAGGCGCAGGAGAAGGTGCTGGCCCTGGTCACGACCGACGGCCCCAAGGCCATCGCCGTGCTCAACAGTGAAGAAACCCCGGCCTGGCGCCAACTGCGCGCCGGCCTGCTCAAGCAGGTCGAGGCCTCGGCCAAGCAGGCCAAGGAAACCCATCTGGACGTCAACACCCGGGCCAACCGCACGACCTGGATCGCGGCCTTGCTGGCCGCGCTGGCGGTCATCGTTGCCGGCGCGCTGTGCGTGGTCTTGCAGCGCTCGGTGCGGCGCGAGCTTGGCGGCGATCCGGCTGAGGCCCGGGATGCGCTGCTGCAGATTGCCCAGGGCGACCTGTCGGCTCGGCTGGACGGCAGCGTGGGCGGCGCCAGCCTGATGGGCGCACTGGGCCAGATGCAGCAGTCGCTGCGCCAGCTGGTCGCCCAAGTGCGCAGCTCGACCGACAGCATCTCCACCGCCTCCAGCGAGATCGCTACCGGCAATGCCGACCTGTCCACCCGCACCGAACAGACGGCCAGCAATCTGCAGCAGGCGGCCTCGTCGATGGACCAGCTGACCAGCACCGTCAGGCAGACGGCCGACGCCTCGCGCCAGGCCAATCAGCTGGCCGGCTCGGCCGCCGAGGTGGCGGCCCGAGGTGGCTCGGTGGTGGCCCAGGTGGTGTCGACGATGGACGAGATCAACAACAGCTCGAAGAAGATCAGCGACATCATCGGCGTGATCGACGGCATCGCCTTCCAGACCAATATCCTGGCGCTGAACGCGGCGGTCGAGGCGGCCCGCGCCGGCGAGCAGGGCCGTGGCTTTGCCGTGGTGGCCTCCGAAGTGCGCAGCTTGGCCCAGCGCTCGGCCCAGGCGGCCAAGGAGATCAAGAGCCTGATCGGCGCCTCGGTGGACAAGGTCGAGGACGGGGCCCGCCTGGTGGCCCACGCCGGCCAGACCATGCAGGAGATCGTTGGCTCGGTGCAGCGCGTCGGCGACATCATCGGCGAGATCACCGCCGCCACCTCGGAGCAGAGCGACGGCATCGCCCACATCAATGGCGCAGTCAACCAGCTGGACCAGATGACGCAGCAGAACGCGGCGCTGGTCGAGGAGGGCGCGGCGGCGGCCGAGTCGCTGCGCGACCAGGCCGGGCGCCTGGCGCAGGTGGTGGGTACCTTCAAACTGGCGTAGACAGGCTCCCTGGCGTGCACAATGGCAAGGCGCCACTGTCGAGCGCTGAGGAGGCCCCATGTCATCCGGAAAAGTCCTGGTCGCCCAAGGCGGCGGCCCCACCGCCGTCATCAACCAATCGCTGGCCGGGGTGGTGCTCGAAGCGCGCCGCCACCAGGGCATACAGCGGGTCTATGGCGCACGGCACGGCGTGCGCGGCATCGTCAACGAGGATTTCTGGGACCTGACGCAAGAGACCAGCCACAACCTCGAGATGGTGGCCAACACGCCGTCCTCGGCGCTGGGCTCGACCCGCGACAAGCCCGACATCAAGTACTGCCAGGAAATTTTCAAGGTGCTGCGCGCGCACCAGATCGAGCATTTCTTCAATATCGGCGGCAATGACTCGTCGGACACGGTGCGCATCATCAGCGAGGAGGCGGCCAGGGCCGGCTATCCGCTGTGCTGCATCCACATCCCCAAGACCATAGACAACGATCTGGTCAGCAATGACCATACGCCGGGCTTTCCGTCCGCCGCGCGCTTTGTCGCCCAGGCCTTTGCCGGCGCCAATCTGGACAATGCCTCGCTGCCCGGTGTCTATGTCGGCGTGGTGATGGGCCGGCACGCCGGCTTTCTGACCGCCGCCGCCGCCCTGGGCAAGAAATTCCCGGACGACGGCCCGCACCTGATCTACCTGCCCGAGCGGGTGTTCAGCATCGAGCGTTTTCTCGCCGACGTGAAGGCGGTCTACGAGCGCCACGGCCGCTGCGTGATCGCGGTATCGGAGGGCATACACGACGAAAGCGGCACGCCCATCCTGGTCAAGCTGGCCAAGGCGCTGGAGCATGACGCGCACGGCAATGTGCAGCTGTCCGGCAGCGGTGCGCTGGCCGATCTGCTGTGCGAGGAGATCAAGACGCAGCTGAAGATCAGAAGAGTGCGCGGCGACACCTTCGGCTATCTGCAGCGCTCCTTCATCGGCTGCGTATCCGATGTCGATCAGCGCGAGGCCCGCGAGGTTGGCGAGAAGGCGGTGCAGTTCGCGATGTGGGGCGGCCGCGATGGCTCGGTGGCGATCAAGCGCACCGGCTACTACTCGGTGGACTACGAGCTGCTGCCGCTGGCCGAGGTGGCCGGCAAGACGCGGGTGATGGAGGACGAATTCATCAGCGCCTCGGGCACCGACGTCACCGATGCCTTCCGCCTCTATCTGCGGCCGCTGCTGGGCTCGGGCCTGCCGGATGCCTTCCGGCTGCGCGCCCACAGCGTGCCCAAGGTGCTGGGCGGCTGAGGGCCGGCGGTCGGTGGCGTCCATCCCACGGTTGCCGCCTTTCGTCGCATGGGGATGCGGCAGGCGGAGAAGCCGACTAGGATGTCTGATATGGGGCCGGCGTCGCTGCGGACGCTGCTGCCGCAGCTCTTTGGAGGCGACTATCATGAAAACCCTCGCAGCCCTGGGCCTGGCCCTGCTGCTGGCGGCCTGTGCCAGCACGCCCGTGTCGGTGTCGCCGGCACCGGTCGAACTGTTCGCCGACAAGGACTTTGCCCCGCCCACCAGGTCCTTGGCGACGCTCGATGTGTTCGCGCTCAGCGACGAGATGCGCAGCTATCTGGCCAGCAACGAGATGAGCACCCAGTTGCGCCAGAAGGGGCGCCAGCGCGGGCTGATCGAAGCGCTCTACAACAAGAAGCAGCTGCGTCTGGAGTACGACTCGGCCATCACCCGCAATGCCGCCGAGGCCTTCGAGGCGCGCGCCGGCAACTGCCTGTCCCTGGTCATCATGACCGGCGCCTTTGCGCGCGAGATCGGCATGGAGGTGCAGTTCCAAAGCGTGCTGAACGAAGAGGTCTGGGGCCGCAGCGGCGACCTCTATCTGTCGCTGGGCCATGTCAACCTGACGCTGGGCAAGCGCCGCACCGACCCGATGTCGGGCAATTTCGAGGCCGATCCGCTGGTGATCGACTTTGTGCCGGCGGCCGATATCCGCGGCCAGCGCACCCGGGTCATCTCCGAAGAGAATATCGTCGCCATGTTCATGAGCAACCGCGCCGCCGAATCGCTGGCGGCGGGCCAGGTTGACGAGGCCTATTGGTGGATACGCGAGGCCATGCTGCGCGACCCCAAATACCTGAGTGCCTACAACACGCTGGGCGTGGTCTACCGGCGCCACGGCGATCTGCGGCGGGCCGAGCAGGTGTTCCGGCAGGTGCTGGAGCGCGAGCCGGGCAATACCCAGGTGATGGCCAATCTGCTGCTGACGCTCAATGACCTTGGCCGGGAGGCCGAAGCGCAGGCGCTGCGCACCCTGCTGGCGCAGCTGCAGCCCAACCCGCCGTTCAGCTACTTCAACCGCGGCCTGACGGCCATGCGTCAGGGCGATTTCAAGTCCGCCAAGCTGCTGTTCACCAAGGAGGTGGACCGCGCCGCCTACTACCACGAGTTCCATTTCTGGCTGGCCCTCGCCCACTACGCGCTCGGCGAGATTCCGCAGGCCCGCCAGCAACTGACCCTCGCCCTGGACAACACCACCACGCGCAAGGACCACGAGCTCTACGCAGCCAAGCTGGACAAGCTGAAGACGGTGTCCCGAAGTCAGTAGAACAGCGCCGACAGATCGACGCTGGAGCGCTTGCCTAAAGCGCCATGATGTTCGCCCAGCCAGGCCTGGGCCCGCCGCCGGCCCAGGCCCTTCAGGTGCTCGAAGAAGCGCTGATTGGCGGCCAGCTTGGAGTCGGGCGAGAGGGCGCGCAGCACCTCCTCGTCCTCGATCAGATGGAAATGCGCCCGCTGCACGCGTCGCTCCAGCCGCCCCAGGGTCACGAACCAGCTCGGTCTGACCTGCTGTCGCAGGTGGGCGAACATGCGCATCTCGCGCAGAAAGGTCGAGTTGAAGGCAATCTCCAGCACCCGGGTCTGGATGTCGCTGGCGCTAAGCGGTGTTTGCGCATGCTTCAGCGGGCTCAGCAGCACCATCAGCAGATCGGGCGCATGGCATTCGAAGAACAGCGGAAACACCGCCGGGTTGGCCGTAAAGCCACCGTCCCAGTAGGGCTCGCCGCCGATCTCTATGGCACGGTGCAGGGTGGGCAGGCAGGCCGAGGCGAGCAGCACGTCGGCGCTCATCTCGGCATTGCGGAACAGCCTCAGCTTGCCGGTGTTGGCCTGGGTGGTGGCGACAAAGAGCTTGACCGGGCAGTGGCTGCGCAGGCGCTCGAAATCGATCTGTGCCGTGACGATGTCGCGCAGCGGATTCAGGTCGAAGGGGTTGATCTGCTCGGGCGAGAGGTAATGCGTCCACTGCAGCATCAGCTTGACCAGCGGCGACAGGCTGGTCTGGGTGCCGTCGGCCGAGGTCTGGGTCAGCTCCAGTGGCGTGGCGCCGGCCACCGCCGTCCAGAAGCGTTGCAGCGCTTCCCGCGCACCGTCCGGCCCGCCCACCATCATGCCCTGGGCCAGAGCCAGGGCATTCATCGCCCCGGCACTGGTGCCGCTGATGCCCTCGAAGCCCAGCCGACCGTCTTCCAGCAGCGCATCCAGCACACCCCAGGTGAAGGCGCCATGGGCGCCGCCGCCCTGCAGGGCCAGGTTGATCACATGTCGGGCAGGGCGCTTGCCGAATTGCATGGACCGACCATACAGGGGTTTCCCCGTGCCGTCCTACGCCTCGTGTGACGCCCGACGGTGGTGCATCGATCCCATGGGGCGGAGCTCAGGCAGCCGCACGCATCGGCGTGGCCAGTGCACCGACCTGTTGCAGATGGGTCTGCATCTCGCGCACCACGGCGCTGCTGTGAGTCAGCGGGCCCATATGGCCGGCACCGCTCATTTCCACCGTGTGGGCGCGCGGCAGCGCCTGTTGCAGCAGTTCGGCCACCCGAGCGGCCGAGGCGCGCGTGCGGCCGCCCTTCAGCAGCAGTACCGGCATGCGCAGGGCGGCCAGCAGCGGGGTGTCCCAGGTGGCGGCGAACAGGGCCTTGAAGTGCTGCGGCACGGTGGCCATGCGGGTGGCCATGGTGGCGCGTTGCACCTCGTTCATGCTGGCCCAGGCAGGCTCACCCGACCAGTAGCTGGCAAACACCCGGGCCGCCTCGAGCAGCTCGCCTTGGCGCACCAGGCTGGCCACGCTGGCGGCCACCTCCTCGACCTCGGTCAGCGCAGCGTCATCCGGGCTCATGCGGCGCATCACGCCAAAGGCCACGGGCTCATACAAGGTCAGCGAGCGCACCCAGCGTGGCTGGGTCAGTGCCAGCTGCAGGGCCACGGCCGCGCCATAGGAGTGGCCGACCAGGTGCACGCCCTCGTGGGGCGCGCTGCGCTGGGCCTCGTGGGCAACGCGGGCCACGGCCTGGGCATCGACCTGCAGGCTGGCCGGGGTGAAGGCCGGCCAGGCCGGGCTGCGGCCATGGCCGTGCAGATCCACGCCCAGCATCTGGCAGCGGCCGGACAGGCTCTCGGTCAGCGCCCGCCATTGCGCATGGCTGCCGGTGCTGGAGTGGATGCAGACCACCAGCGGTCCGTTGCCCTGGCCGTGGGCGTACAAAGGGGCGGGAAGAGGGCTGCTGCTGGGGGTCATGGTGGCGGCTCCGGTGGGTGCTGAACAAGTGCCACTAGACTAGGCAGCTGCCGTATCAACGATGTTTCCCCGTTCCGCGCCTTCGCTTCATTTGTTTCAAGTCGGAACCCCATCGTCGGCAAGCTGGAAACACAAGCGATGGAAATAGACCCGCAAGAATTGATCGAAGAAGCGAGCAACAGCAGCCCGGCCGACCGCCGTGCCGCGAGGCTCAATGCGCTGGTGGCCGTGACCGTGGCGGTGCTGGCCACCTTCATGGGGATTTGCAAGGTCAAGGACGACAACATCGTCCAGGCCATGCAGCAGGCGCAGGCCGACAAGCTCGATCACTGGGCCTACTACCAGGCGCGCAATATCCGCCAGGATCTGGCCGAGGCCACGCTGACCCAGCTGCGGCTGTCGCGCGCGGGGCGGCCCGCTGGCGAGGTGGCCGGCTATGACGAGGCGATCGCCCGCTATGAAGCCCAGCTGCTGGACCAGAAACAGAAGAAAGACCTGCTCAAGGCGCAGGCCGAGCAGGACCAGAAGAACTACGACGCGCTGAACTTCCGCGACGATCAGTTCGATCTGTCCGACGCCGCGCTGGCGATCGCCATTGCGCTGCTGGCGGTGACCGCGCTGACCCAGCTCTGGTGGCTTTATGCGCTCGCCCTGGTGCCCACCGGCTTCGGCGTGCTGATGGGGCTGGCAGGGCTGCTGGAGCTGGGCATACACCCGGATGCGCTGGTCAAGCTGCTGACCTGAGTCACAGGGTGGGTAGCTCCGGATGAGGGGGCAGAAAGCCGCGCACCTGGCCGGCAAAGCGCGCCGCCTCGATGGGTTTGGAGATGTAGCCGTCGCAGCCGGCGGCCAGCATGCGGATCTCGTCGCCCTTCATCGCATAGGCGGTGAAGGCCACCACCACCACCTTGGCCGTGGCCGGGTTGGCCTTGATCTGGCGCGTGGCGGTCAGGCCGTCGATCTTGGGCATCTGGATGTCCATCAGCACCAGCTCGGGCTTGAATGCGCTCAGCTGGGCTCGGGCGTCCAGCGCATCCATGGCCCGTGCGACCTCGAAGCCATCCTGGGTGAGCAGATAGCTGGCGAGTTCCAGATTGGGCAGGCTGTCGTCCACCACCAGCACTCGGGGCCTGTTCATGGGCTGCTCCCTTCGCCGTTGGCGCGGACCGGTCGCTGGCCCTCGTCCGTACTGTCGGCATGACCGATGTAGAGGCCGCGGCGCGGCAGCACGGCATGGAACACGCTGCCCACGCCAGGACGGCTGCGCACGCCGACCTGGCCGCCCTGCACCTCGACCATGCGCCGCGTCAAGGCCAGGCCCAGGCCGGTGCCCTGGTGGCGTTTGGTGTAGCCGGAGTCCAGTTGCTGAAAGGTGACGAAGAGCCGCGCCACATCGGCTTCGGCGATGCCTATGCCGTCGTCCTCCACTTCGATGCGGAAGTACTGTTCGCCCTCGGCCAGGATGCGCAGGCAGACGTGGCCGCCGGGCGGCGTGAACTTGATCGCATTCGACAGGTAGTTGTAGAACACCTGCTTGAGGCGGGCCGCGTCCAGCAGCACCTCGTCGACGCTGTCGTCCTGCTCCACGGTCAGCGCGACGCCTTTCTTCTCGGCTTCCGGACGCACGACGTTGCAGGCTTCCTGCACCGCGGCGCGCAGGGCCAGCCGCTCCGGGTAGAACTCGAACCTGCCGGCCTCGACCTTGGACAGGTCGAGCAGGTCATTGATCAGCGACAGCAGGTGGCGGCCGCTGCTGCCGATATAGCCCAGGAACTCGTCCTGCTTGGGCGAGCCCGCCGGCACGCTGCCCATTTGCAACAGGTCGGCAAAGCCGATGATGGCGTTCAGCGGCGTGCGCAGCTCGTGCGACATATTGGCCAGGAACTCCGACTTCAGGCGATTGGCGCGCTGGATCTGCCGGTTCTCCGCTTCCAGATGGATGGCGTTGAGCCGCATCGCCTCGGCACGCTTTTGCTCGGTGATGTCGCGCACGATCTTCGACGCGCCGATGACGCGGCCCAGGCCGTCGGTCACCGGCGAGATCGTCACCGACACCGGGATCTCGCGGCCATCGCGGTGCAGGCGCACGGTCTCGAACGGTGCCACCTTGGTGCCGCTGGCCAGCTGCGCCAGCATCAACTCCTCCTCGACCTGCCGGCCGGGCGGCATCAGCATACTCAGCGACTGGCCGATGGCCTCTTCGGGGGCATAGCCGAACATCTCCACTGCGGCCATGTTCCAGCTGGTGATGGTGCCGTCCAGCGACTTGCTGATGATGGCGTCCAGCGAGTTTTCGACGATGGCGGACAGGTAGGAGGCGTCGGCTTCGGCCTGGTCGAGCCGCGACATGTCGCGGAACACCAGGGTCATGCCACGTACGGTGCCGTCCGGGGCATCGGTGGTGGCACTGCGGGCTTCGACCGGCGTGCACGTGCCTTGCCGGGAAATGGCGACCAGCCGGTGGGCCATGCTGGCGTCCATGCCGGCACTGATCACCAGGTCAACGATGTTGGCGCCGGTGTCGGCCGCTGTTCGACCCTCGCGGACCCAGACGTCCTGGAAGCGCCGGCCGCGGGCCTCCGCCATGGACCAGCCGGTGATCTGCTCGGCCACCGCATTCATCCGCGTGACCCTGCCCTCGCGGTCGGTGGCGATCAGGCCGGCGCCTATGCTGGCCAGGGTGACGGCCAGATTGCCCTGGGTGTCCAGCAGGTGCTCTTCGGCGCGGCGGCGCTCCAGCACCTCGGCCTCCAGCGATCCGATCACGTGCTGCAGCTGGTCCACCGACGGAATCTTCAAGGCCATGGGCAGCAGCCGCCACAGGGCCAAGGCGGTGATCAGCGAGATCGCCGCCGTGGCCAGCTTGGTCAGGGTCTGCAGGCCGTAGTCAGGCCGCCAGATCACCAGGATGTCCATCAGATGGCTGGTGCCGCAGGCGAAGATGAAGGCCGAGAACAGCAGCATGATGCCGTTCAGCGCTGGCTCCCGCCGCTGGCGGACGAAATAGACCAGGGCCAGCGGAATCGAGAAATAGGCCGCCGCAATGGTCGCATCGGCGCCCACCATGCTCCATAGCAGGCCCGGGTCCCAGGTGAAGCAGTAGCCGTGCGGCAGATAGCCTTCCCGGCCCAACCAGTTCGTGAGCAGATCCATACGGCGAACTCCTTGAGCACATGGCCCGCGACCGGTGGTGCCGCCATGGTGCGCCGCAGCTCGCACGAGCACAAGATCAAATGTGTCCGGGCCTGGCCGCAAAGCCGCGGCCGCGGCTAAGCTGCTGCGCCATGAGCATCGACGAATCGCATCACCTGGCACCCTGGCAAGTCATCACCGGCGGCATCTGCGGCCTGGTGCTGACGATTGGCCTGGCGCGCTTCGCCTACACGCCGCTGCTGCCGCTGATGCAGGCCCAGGCCGGCCTTGGTGACGCCGCCGGCGGCTGGCTGGCGGCGATCAACTACCTCGGCTACATGAGCGGTGCGCTGCTCGCCTCCTGGCTGGATGACGCCCGGCTGCGCCAACGCATCTATGGCGCCGGCCTGTGGCTGGCCCTGCTCAGCACGGGGCTGATGGGGCTCACCACCGATCCGCTGCTGTGGGCGCTGTCGCGCTATGTCGGCGGGCTGTGCGGCGCGGCCGGCATGCTGTTCGGCTCCGGCCTGGTGCTGAACTGGCTGATGCGCGCCGGGCGCCGCCCGGAGCTGGGCCTGCATTTCATCGGCCTGGGGCTGGGCATCGTCGTCTCGGCCATCGGTTCGATGGCCTTGAGCGCCTGGCAACTGGACTGGGCCGGCCACTGGCTGGGCCTTGCCGCAGCGGGGCTGCTGTTCCTTCTGCCGGCCTGGGGCTGGCGCCCGCCGGTGCCGCCAGCGGTCAAGCCTGGCCATGGCGACGGCGCAGCACCGTCGCGGCGCTGGATGGGGCTGATGATTGCCTGCTACTTCTGCGCCGGCTGGGGCTTTGTGATCAGCGCCACCTTCACCGTGGCCATTGTCGAACGCCAGCCGCTGCTGGCCGGGCGCGGGCCGCTGGCCTGGCTGCTGGTCGGTCTGGCGGCGATGCCGGCGGTGTTTCTGTGGGACCGCATCGCCCGGCGCGTTGGCGAGTTGAAGGCCCTGCTGCTGGCCTTCGGCCTGCAGACGCTGTCGGTGGTGCTGCCGGCGCTGTCGGGCTCGCTGGCGGCGGCCCTGGCCGGCGCGCTGCTGTATGGCGCCACCTTCATCGGCATCGTCAGCCTGACGCTGGCCCTGGTCGGCCGCCGCTCACCGGCCAACCCCGGCAAGGCCATGGCGCGCCTGACCCTGAGCTACGGCGTGGCCCAGATCACCGCGCCCGCCCTGGCCGGCAGCATGGCCCAGGCCAGCGGCAGCTACCAGGGCGCGCTGTGGCTGACGGCGACCGTGCTGCTGGTGGGCATGGGGCTGCTGGCGGCGCTGCTGCGGGAGCGGGATGCGGTGGTTTAGGCGGCACCGCAACTACGACCGGCTTGCACCAAATCCCGGGCGCTTGCGATCGTGCTTGACAACGAGGATCTTGATCTCGTCGGCGCTCGCGCGGTAAATCACGGTGTAGGGAAAAACAGCCATGGAGAAACCACGACGCCCTTTTGAGCGCGGTGAGCCAATCTCCGGATGCTCGAGGAGCAGTGTTGCGAGCCGCTTGAACTCGGCAACGAAGCGGGCTGCCACTTTGGGCGAGCCTTCCCGCTCGTAGAAGGCCGCAGCTTCGTGAATATCCCGTTCTGCTGCTGGGTGAAGCGCCACCTTCATCCAGGGAAGCGGGCTTCAAGCCTTGCGATGGCAACATCAAGCGGCACAGCGGCAGCAACGCCGACCGCAAGTTCCTGCTCACGTTGATCAGCCAACTCATCCCAGGCGGCTTCGGCGCCAGCGTCCACATCCAGGCTGGCGATCAGGCGATCAAGCAGCTTTGCCCTGTCGGCTGGTGATAGGCGCAATACTTCTGCCTGGAGTGTTTCAAGAGTGATGGTCATGGGCATCTCCCAGGGCGCTGTCCGGATAGTCCGTAGCTTGCCACAACGCTGAGTTCGAGCCGCTGACCTCGGTTTGCCGACGGCTGATGGATCAGGCCTGGCGGGCTGCCAGCACCTCACGCACCATCGCCTGGGCCAGCTCGCGCTCGCCCAGGAACACCCGGCCGGCGCCGTCGGCCTCCAGCCGTTGCGCCTCTTCCTCGTTGTGGCTGCGCACCAGGGTCTGGATGGCGGGGTTGAGGGTGCGTGCGATTTCGATCATCTTGCGCACGCTGACGGTGTCCGGCGTGGCCAGCACCAGCATGCGGGCGCGGGCGATATGGGCCTGTATCAGCACCGCCGGCTCGCTGGCATCACCCAGCACGGCGGGTATGCCGCGCTCGCGCAGGGCCTCGATGCGTTCGCGGTTGTGGTCGGCCACGACAAAGGGCTGGCCCGCCTCGCTCAGTGCCTCGGCGATGTGCCGGCCGACGCGCCCGTAACCCACCAGCACGACTTGGCGGGCCAGGTATTTGTCGTCTGTGGCGGCGGGCAGTTCGGCCAGCGGGTCGTCGCTGGCCTCCAGCCGGCGTGCCAGCGAGGAGCGGGCGCGTATCCAGCGCTGCGCTGGTTCGATCAGCGAAAACACCAGCGGATTGAGCGCCATCGAGATCAGTGCGCCGGCCAGTATCAGGCTCTGCCCCTCGGGAGGCAGCAGCTTCAGCGACACGCCAAGACCGGCCAGGATGAAGGAGAACTCGCCGATCTGCGCCAGGCTGGCCGAGACGGTAAGGGCGGTGTTCAGCGGGTAGCGGAACAGCAGCACCACGGCCGCTGCCACCAGCGATTTGCCCAGGATGATGATGGCCACCACGGCCAGCACCTGCAGCGGACGGTCGACCAGCACATGGGGGTCGAACAGCATGCCCACCGACACGAAGAACAGCACGGCGAAGGCGTCGCGCAGCGGCAGTGACTCCTCGGCGGCGCGATGGCTGAACTTCGATTCGCGCATCACCATGCCGGCAAAAAACGCCCCCAGCGCGAATGACACACCGAACAGCGCCGCCGAGCCGTAGGCAATCGTCACGGCCGCGGCCACCACGCACAGCGTGAACAGTTCGCGCGAGCCGGTCTTGGTGACCTGCCACAGCAGCCAGGGGAAGAAGCGCCGGCCGACCACCAGCATCAGCGCGATGAAGACGGCCACCTGCAGCAGCGTCTTGCCCAGCGCCAGCCAGATCGCGGCGGTATCTGCCGGGGCGGCCGCGCCCCCCGGCGTGACCCCGCCCAGCACGCCGGAGAGTGCCGGCAGCAGCACCAGCACCAGCACCATGGCCAGGTCTTCGACGATCAGCCAGCCGATGGCGATGCGGCCGTTGATCGAGTTCTCGACGCCGCGGGCCTCCAGTGCTTTCAGCAGCACCACGGTGCTGGCCACCGACAGGCTCAGCCCGAAAACCAGGCCGGCGCCGAGGCTCCAGCCCCAGGCATGTGACACGCCCATGCCCAAGGCGGTGGCCACGGCCATCTGGGCCACGGCACCGGGCAGGGCGATCTTGCGCACCGCCATCAGATCGTCGAGCGAGAAGTGCAGTCCGACGCCGAACATCAGCAGCATCACGCCGATCTCGGCCAGCTGGGAGGCGATAGCCATGTCGCCGACGAAGCCCGGGGTGAACGGGCCAATGGCCACGCCGGCGATCAGGTAGCCGACCAGGGCCGGCAGCTTCAGCCGCAGGGCGACGAAACCGAGCACGAGGGCGAGGCCGAAGCCGGCGGCGAGGGTGGTGATCAGCGTGACGTCGTGCGGCATCCTGGCGGGGCTCCTGGTTGAGGGGGTATGGCGGCAGTTTGGCACAGGCCATTTTTCAGCCCCGCGGTGCCGGCAAAAGTCAGACAATCGGTCCGAGGGGATGGGCATGAGCGACGTCAACGAGCACTATCTTGACCATGTGGTTGCGGCCGGCGCCTCGCATGAGGTCGAGGTCACCCAGGACATCGTCACCCGCAATGGCATGAAGCTGCTGGCCAAGGGCGCGCGCATTGATGCCGAGGTGCGTGACCGCCTGCTGCAGCACAAGCTCAGCCGCCCGTTGGAAGACTGCGTGGCGGTGGCCGATGGGGTCAGCGGCGAGCAGATACGCGCTGCCGCGCAGGCCCAGCTGGACCGCCATCCGCTGCTCAACGCCCTGGGCCTCGACGCCCGCGCCCAGGCCGTGGCCGTCTCGGTCAGCCTGCTGAAATTGGCGCCGGCGGTGCAGTCGCTGCTGACCGTCTACGCCGAACATCAACCCGGCCGGCTGGAGCATTGCGTCGGTGTGGCCCTGTTGGCGATGTCGCTCGCGCGCCGGCTGCGGCCCGGCGATGTCGACGGCCATCGCCAGCTGGCCATCGCCGGCCTGCTGCATGACGTGGGCGAGCTCTATATCGCCCCGGCCTATCTGCTGCGAGGCACCGATCTGCAGATGGACCAGTGGAAGCATATTGCCGGCCATCCGGTCAGCGGCCACCATGTGCTGCGCGAGATGGAGGGCGCTGGTCCGGCCATTGCCGAACTGGTGCTCAGCCACCATGAGCGGCTCGATGGCTTTGGCTATCCGCGTGGCCTGGCGGCGGATCAGTTCGCCACCGAGTCGCAGATCCTGGCCTGCGCCGAGTGGCTGATGGGTTTGACCGAGGCCGGCGCCAGTCCGGTGGCCCATGCCAGCGTGGCGACCAAGCTGATGCCGGGCGAGTTCAGCGACATCCTGCTGGAGATCGTGCGCGCCGCCAGCCGCGCCAGCGACGAGAGCAGCCACCTGGCCGACGAGGGGCGCAGCCTGCACGATGTGCTGCCGCGGGCGATTCGCGTGGCCGAGGTGCTGCAGCGCTTCCGTGACTCCCGCCTGCTGATTCGGGCGCGGCTGGGTGACGCCAACCCCGAGCTCAAGGCCATGCTGGCCCTGTGCGGCCAGCGCATGCAGCAGCTGCAGGCCGCGTTTTCCAGCGCCGGCCTGGACCTGCATGGCCCGCAGCACATCGTGCGCGAGCTGGCGCCGCAAGACGCCGAGATCGAGCTGGAGGTGGTGGCCCTGGTGCGCGAGTTCAGCTGGCGCATGCGCGAGCTCAAGCGTGCCGCGCTGCTGCGCTCGGGCCTGATGAGCGCCGCCGACCAGGCCCTGGTGCAGGAGGTGATCGCCCAGCTGGAAGGGGTGGCGTTGACGGATGAGTGAGGGCCGGGCCTGGGTGTGCCTGGCCGGCTTTGCATGTTTTGCGACAATGGGTGCGATTTCATCGTCCCGGTTCCATGTTCCCCTTGCCCCGCTGGTTCGCGCCCCGATTGCTGGCCTGTCTGCTGATCTGCCTGATGTTGCAGATGCCAGCGGCATGGGCCCAGGGGGCAGAGTCGCCGACCCTGCGCAAGCTGCGCGATACCGGGGTGCTGGCGCTGGGCTTTCGCGTTGCCTCGCCACCGTTCTCGTACCTCGACGCCAAGCGCGCGCCGGTGGGCTATTCGATCGATCTGTGCCGCCACATCATCGAGGCGGTGAAGAAGCGCCTGGACATGCCCGAGCTGGAGATCAAGCTGGTGCCGGTGACCTCGGCCACGCGCATGCCCATGGTGGCCAATGGCACGGTCGATCTTGAGTGTGGCATCACCACCAACACCATCGAGCGCCAGCGCACGCAGGCGTTCTCGCTGACCACCTTCGTGGCCGAGAGCCGGCTGCTGTCCAAGCGGGTGTCGGGCATACGCGGCATCGATGACTTGCGGGGTCAGCCGGTCAGCTCGACGATTGCCACCACCAGCATCCAGTTCCTGCACCACCTGAACCAGTCGCGCAGTCTGGACATGAAGATACTGGCCGGCCTGGACGACCGCGACGCCTTCCGCATGGTGCAGACCGACCGCGCCGTGGCCTATGCGATGGACGACGTGCTGCTGCGCGTGGCCCTGGCCGGCATTGCCAACGCCGACGAGTATGTGATCTCCGACGCGGCCTATTCGGTCGAGCCCTATGCCATCGGCCTGCCGCGCGACGACCCGCAGTTCAAGCAGCTGGCCGACGGCGTGCTGGCCGAGCTGTATCGCAGCGGCGAGATCCTGGCCATCTACCGGCGCTGGTTCCTGGCGCCGATTCCTCCCAAGGGCGTGAACCTGCAGCTGCCGCTGAGCGAAGCCTTCAGGCGGGTGATACAGCAGCCCACCGACTCGCCGGACCCGCAGCACTACCGTTGAAGCGGCGCCGCGTCAGCGGTATTTGTCCAGATCGATGGCGTGGCGGTTGAGCTTGTCGTAGAGCGTCTTCTTGGCAATGCCCAAGAGCTCCATTGCCGCCGGCACGCGGCCCTGGGTGCGGGCCAGTGCCTGCTCGATCAAGGCCTTCTCGACCAGGTCCATCTGCTGGGCCAGGGTGCTGGCGGCGCTGTCGGCGGCGGCCGCGCCCTCCATGCTGTCCAGCGCCAGCACGAAGCGGTCGGCGGCATTGCGCACCTCGCGCACATTGCCGGGCCAGTCATGGGCCATCAGCTCGCGCAGGCGCTGCGGCGTCAGCTCCGGCGCCGGGCGGCCGTAGCGGGCGCAGGCCTGGGCGACGAAGTGTTCGAACAGCAAGGGGATGTCCTCACGCCGCTCGCGCAGCGCCGGCAGCTGCAGGGTGGCGACATTGAGGCGGTAGTAGAGGTCGCCGCGGAATTTCTGTTGTTCACTGAGCGACCGCAGATCGGCCTTGGTGGCGGCGATGATGCGCACATTGATCGGCAGTTCGTCATTGGAGCCCAGGCGCTCGATCTTGCGCTCCTGCAGGATGCGCAAGAGCTTGATCTGCAGCGCCATCGGCATGGTCTCGATCTCGTCCAGCAACAGGGTGCCGCCATTGGCATGCTCGATCTTGCCGATGCGGCGCTTGCCTGCCGAGGTGAAGGCGCCCGGCTCGTGGCCGAACAGCTCGCTCTCGAACAGGGCCTCGGGCAGGCCGCCGCAGTTGATGGCGACGAAGTTGCGGTCGCGCCGCTGGCTCTGGTCGTGCAGGCAGCGGGCCACCAGCTCCTTGCCGGTGCCGGTCTCGCCCAGGATCATCACGTCGGCCGAGGTGTCGGCCAGGTTCAGGATGTGGCGGCGCACCTGTTGCATCACCGCCGAGTTGCCCAGCAGCACCGCCTCGATGCCGCTGCGGTGGCGCAGCTGCTCGCGCATCTCGTCCAGCGCCACGCGCAGCACGCGCTTGTCCAGCGCGCGCAGCACGGTGTCGACAAAGCGTTCGGGGTCGAAGGGCTTTTCGATGAAGTCGTAGGCGCCGGTGCGCATCGCCCGCACCGCCATCGCCACATCGCCGTGCGCGGTGACCAGCACCACCGGTATGCCCGAGTCTATGGCCACCGCGTGGTCCAGCAGGGCCAGGCCGTCCATGCCGGGCAGGCGCACATCGGTGACGACCACCAGCTGGGCACCGGGCTGGAGATGCGGCAGCGCCTCCTCGGCCGAGCCGCAGGCGGTGACTTCCAGGCCGGCCAGCTCCAGCGTCTGCGTCAGGCTGGCGCGCACCGGCGGGTCGTCCTCGACAAACAACACCTTGAAGCCGTCAAACATGCGGGTCATCCTCTTGTGCCAAAGCCAGGTCAAACTCGAAAACCATGCCGGTGCCGCGATCGGCGCGCCGGCCCCGCAGCGTACCGCCAAACTCGTGGACGATTTTCGATGAGATCACCAGGCCCAGGCCCAGGCCCTCGCCGGCCGGCTTGGTGGTGAAGAAGGGCTCGAACAGCCGGGCCAACTGCGCATCATCGAGACCGCAGGCGCTGTCGGTGACGCGCACCCAGACGCGTTCACCCTCGACGGCGGCGCTGATGCTCAATTGCTTGAGCGCGGCGTCGCGCATCGCATCCATCGCATTGGCGGCCAGATTGACCAGCACCTGCTCCAGCCGGTAGCTCTCGCAGCGCACGCGCAGGCGCGCATCGATCTCGGCGCTGAACTGCACCTGCTCGGCCTGCAGGCGGTGCCCCAGCAACTGCTGCGCGGCCTGCACGGCGGCGGCCAGCGACACCGGCCCGTGCGTGGGCTCGGCCTTGCGCGCGAAATTCTTCAGCTGGCGGGTGATGCGGCCCATGCGCTCGACCATGTCGTCGATGGCGCGCAGGTTCTCGGCCACGCTGGCGTGCCGCCCATGCTCCAGCAGCTGCAGGCTGTTGCGCGACAGCGCGCGCAGCGCCGTCAGCGGCTGGTTGATCTCGTGCGAGATGCCGGCCGACAGCTGGCCCAGCGCGGCCAGCTTGCCGGCCTGCATCAGCTCGTCCTCGGCCTGCAGGCGCTGGGCGATCTGGCGCTTCAGTTCCTCGTTGGTGTTGCGCAGCTCGCCGGTGCGCTCATCGACCAGGCGTTCCAGCTGGCCATGGGCGCGTTGCAACTCGTTCTGTGCCTTGAACAGCTGGCGCAGCGCGCGCTGGCGCGACACCAGGTAGAGGGCCAGCATGCCGACGAAGGCGCCGAAGGCGCCGCCGCCCCAGGCCGCGTAGCGCGCCTGCTTCCAGACCTCGGCCGGGTCGGACAGGGTGACCAGGCGCACACCCAGCGGCACGACGGCGCGCTCCTGGGCCAGCAGCCAGGAGCCCGGCCTCGGCTGGCCCGGCTCGGTGATGGGCAGGCGCACCAGGCTGGCGTCGAGCTGGGGCATGGCCTCGGTGTCCGCGCCCAGCGGCAGCAGCGCACCGCCGGCATAGCGGCCGGTGGCCCGCAGCTCGGCACGGCGGGCGGAGTCGGCCGGGCCCAGCAGGTGGTACTTCCAGCCCGGCACCGAGGACATGATGACGACGTCGTTGTCGTCCACCACCATCAGCTTCTCGGCCTGGGAGCGCAGGCCCAGATCGACCCAGGTGGCCTCCAGCGGGCCCAGATTGAGCTTGACGACGATCAGACCGGTGCGCTTGCCACCGCGGTGCAGCGGCTGCACCAGAAAGAAGTCCACGCTGCCATTGAAGGCATTGGCGGCGAAGAAATGGCCGGGGTTGTCGCCAAAGCCCATGGCCTGGCGGCGGGCGTTGTCATCGGCCTGCGCCGAGGCGCCTGCCTGGCTGGCCGCCAGCACCTGGCCCTGGTCGTCGGTGATGTAGCTCATGATGGCGCCGGCCCGGGCATTGATGCGCGCCAGCCGCAGGCCGGCCTGGTGGCGCAGGCGCTGGTCCTCGGGCGCCTGCAGCATGGCCAGCACATCGGCGTCGATGGCGATCAGGCTGGGCAGATAGGCGTGGCGCGCCATCTCGGCCTCCAGGGTGGCGGCATAGAGCTCCAGCCGCTCGCTGGCCACGGCCGCCAGCTGGGCCATGCCGGTGCGCTCGCTCCAGCTGTAGCCGAACAGCATGCCCAGCGCGAACAGGCCCAGGCTGGCATAGGCCACAAAGCTGGGGCGGCTCAGGCGCCGGGCCAGACGGCGGACCAGCAGCAGGATCAGCTGCAGCAGGCTGGCGGGGAGGGTGGGAAGGGCGGGGGGCGGCTGTGGCATCAAGTCCGACAGTGTGCCCAAAGGCCAGGCCGCTGTCCCGCGACGAATCGGGAGGCTGGGGCGGACGCTGTGTCGAAGTCCGCACGGCCTGGGTGGCGGCTGTGTCGATTTCCGCCCACTCCGGTCCGCGGCGCGCCCGCGGCGCCTTCGCTCGGCCCCGTGCGCCCTCGGTAGTTACCCGAGGAACGTGATTTATGGCACGTGGCTTGCAAACCTGTGACGGTCTGGCGGCAGATCCGCTCGCAAAGGAAGCTGGGATATGGAGACTTTTCTGCAACAGATCATCAATGGTCTGGTGCTGGGCAGCATGTACGCGCTGGTCGCACTGGGCTACACGATGGTCTACGGCATCATCAACCTGATCAATTTCGCCCATGGCGAGGTGCTGATGGTCGGGGCCCTGGTCAGCTGGACCGTGGTCACCGCGCTGGCCGATAGCGGCCTGCCCGGCTGGGCGCTGATGGCGATTGCACTGCTGTGCGCCATCGTCGTCTGCGCCAGCCTGAACTACGCCATCGAGCGCATCGCCTACCGGCCGCTGCGCAATGCACCGCGCCTGGCGCCACTGATCACCGCCATGGGCATGTCGCTGCTGCTGCAGACCCTGGCGATGATTGTCTGGAAGCCCAACCCCAAGCCTTTCCCGCAGCTGCTGCCGGCACAGGCGATCGATCTGGGCGGTCCGGTCATCACGGTCACACAGATCCTGATACTGATCACCACCGGCGTGATCCTGGTCAGTCTGCTGTGGCTGGTGAATCACACCAAGCTGGGCCGCGCGATGCGGGCCACGGCGGAGAACCCGCGCGTGGCCGGCCTGATGGGCGTCAAGCCCGACTCGGTGATTTCGGCCACCTTCATCATCGGCGCCGCTTTGGCCGCCGTCGCCGGCCTGATGTGGGCCTCCAACTACGGCACGGTCCAGCATTCGATGGGCTTCATGCCGGGGCTGAAGGCCTTCACGGCGGCCGTGCTGGGTGGCATCGGCAACCTCGGTGGCGCCATGCTGGGTGGCGTGCTGCTGGGTCTGATCGAGGCCATCGGCGCCGGCTATCTGGGTGACCTGACCGGCGGCATCCTCGGCAGCCATTACGCCGACATCTTCGCCTTCATCGCCCTCATCCTGGTGCTCACCCTGAGGCCGTCCGGCCTGCTGGGCGAGCGTGTGGCCGACCGCGCCTGACGGAGCAAGCAATGCTGAACAACAACAAACTCTTCAAATATGCGCTGGCGGCCATCGGCCTGGCCGTGCTGCCGCTGATCGCTCAGCAGTTCGGCAACGGGCCGGTGCGCATCATCGACCTGGCCCTGCTGTACGTGATGCTGGCCCTGGGCCTGAACATCGTGGTCGGCTATGCCGGCCTGCTGGACCTGGGCTATGTGGCCTTCTACGCGCTGGGCGCCTATATGTTCGCGCTGCTGGCCAGCCCGCATCTGAGCGAGAACTTCGTTGCCTTCGCGGCGATGTTCCCCAACGGCCTGCACTCGCCGCTGTGGATCGTCATTCCGGTGGGGGCGGGTCTTGCTGCCTTTGCCGGTGTGATGCTGGGCGCACCGACCTTGAAGCTGCGCGGAGACTACCTGGCCATCGTGACCCTGGGCTTCGGCGAAATCATCCGCGTGTTCCTGAACAATATGGAATACCCGCTGAACATCACCAATGGCCCGCGCGGCATCGGCCAGATCGACGGCATCCATATCTTCGGCCTCGACCTGGGCCAGCCGCGCCACCAGTTCTTCGGCTTCGAGATCCCCTCGGTGACGCTGTACTACTACCTGTTCCTGGCCCTGGTGATCTTCAGTGTGCTGATCTGCTACCGCCTGGAAACCTCGCGCATCGGCCGCGCCTGGATGGCCATCCGCGAGGACGAGATCGCTGCCAAGGCCATGGGCATCAACACCCGCAACCTCAAGCTGCTGGCCTTCGGCATGGGCGCCACCTTCGGCGGCGTGGCAGGCTCGATGTTCGGCGCCTTCCAGGGCTTCGTCAGCCCCGAGTCCTTCAGCTTGCAGGAGTCGGTAATGATCGTGGCCATGGTGGTGCTGGGCGGCATCGGCCACATCCCGGGCGTGATCATGGGCGCCTTGCTGCTGTCGGCCCTGCCCGAGGTGCTGCGCTATGTCGCCGGCCCGCTGCAGGAGATGACCGGTGGTCGGCTTGACGCCGCCATCCTGCGCCAGCTGCTCGTGGCCCTGGCCATGATTGGCGTGATGCTGCTGCGTCCGCGCGGCCTGTGGCCCTCGCCCGAGCACGGCAAGGCCGCACCCATTCCGACGGTGAAATAAGGAGGACACCATGACTGAATCCGTACTGAACGTCGCCGGTGTCTCCAAGCGCTTTGGCGGGTTGCAGGCCCTGTCCGAGGTCGGCATCAACATCACCAAGGGCCAGGTCTATGGCCTGATCGGCCCCAACGGCGCCGGCAAGACCACCTTCTTCAACGTCATCACCGGCCTGTACACACCGGACGCCGGCAGCTTCGAGCTCGGCGGCGCGCCGTACAAGCCCAGCGCCGTGCACGAAGTCGCCAAGGCCGGCATTGCCCGCACCTTCCAGAACATCCGCCTGTTCGCCGAAATGACGGCGCTGGAGAATGTGATGGTCGGCCGCCATGTGCGCAGCAAGTCGGGCCTGCTGGGCGCCATCTTCCGCACCCCGGGCTTCAAGGCCGAGGAGGCGGCGATCGCCAAGCGGGCGCAGGAGCTGCTCGACTACGTCGGCATCGGCCACATGAGCGAGTTCAAGGCCCGGACGCTCAGCTACGGCGACCAGCGCCGCCTGGAGATTGCCCGGGCCCTGGCCACCGACCCCAAGCTGATCGCCCTGGATGAACCGGCGGCGGGCATGAACGCCACCGAGAAGGTCGTGCTCAGAGAGCTGATCGACCGCATTCGCAACGACGGCCGCACCATCCTCTTGATCGAACACGACGTCAAGCTGGTGATGGGCCTGTGCGACCGCGTCACCGTGCTCGACTACGGCAAGCAGATCGCCGAGGGCACGCCCTTTGACGTGCAGCGCAACGAGAAAGTGATCGAAGCCTACTTGGGCGCCGGTCACAAAGCCCACTGAGCGGGAGAGAACACATGGCAAAGAACATCCTGCTTCAAGTCGTCGGCCTGAACGTGGCCTACGGTGGCATCAAGGCCGTTAAGGGCGTGGACTTCGAGATCGGCGAGGGCGAGCTGGTCAGCCTGATCGGGGCCAACGGCGCGGGCAAGACCACGACGCTCAAGGCCATCACCGGCATCCAGCCGGTGGCCGATGGTGATGTGCAATTCATGGGCAAGTCCATCAAAGGGCAGGGCGCCTGGGATCTGGTCAAACAGGGCCTGGTGATGGTGCCCGAGGGCCGCGGCACCTTCACCCGCATGACCATCACCGAGAACCTGCAGATGGGCGCCTTTGTGCGCACCGACAAGGACATCGACGCCGACATGGAGAAGGTGTTCAACATCTTCCCGCGGCTCAAAGAGAGAAGACATCAGCTCGCCGGCACGATGTCCGGCGGCGAGCAGCAGATGCTGGCCATGGGCCGCGCCTTGATGGCCAAGCCCAAGGTCTTGCTGATGGACGAGCCCAGCATGGGCCTCTCACCCATCATGGTGGACAAGATATTCGAGGTGGTGAACGACATCCACCAGCAGGGCGTGACGATACTGCTGGTCGAGCAGAACGCCAGCCGGGCCTTGGGCCTGGCCAACCGGGGCTATGTGATGGACTCGGGCAAGATCACCTTGAGTGGGGACGCCAAGGAGTTGCTCAACGATCCCAAGGTGCGGGCCGCTTATCTGGGCGAATGAGTGGGCGAATAAGCCACCAGGCCAAATCATGCGCGGGCTGATCTGCCCGTTGCCGCGAGGGGCGAACGCCCGCCTGCCCCAGCCTCTGCGCCATCCGTGCCGAGACACCGCGGCTTCGACAACCACAACGGAGTGATTGCAATGAAACCCCAATTGAAGGTGATTGCCGGCGCGGTGCTGCTGGCCTCGGTCGGCTCGGCCATGGCGCAAGACCTGGTGGTCAAGATCGGCCACGTGGGCCCGACCAGCGGCGCGATTGCCCACCTGGGCAAGGACAACGAGCTGGGCGCGCGCATGGCCATCGACGAGCTGAATGCCAAGGGCGTGATGATTGGCGGCAAGAAGGCCAAGTTCGAACTGCTGGCCGAAGACGACGCCGGCGATCCCAAGCAGGGCACGGCCGCCGCGCAGAAGCTGGTCGACTCCAAGGTCAACGGCGTGATCGGCCACCTGAACTCGGGCACCTCCATCCCCGCGTCCAAGGTCTACAGCGATGCGGGCATTCCGCAGATCTCGCCGTCGGCGACCAACCCCAAGTTCACCCGCAACGGCTACAAGACGACCTTCCGCGTCGTCGCCGATGACGTGCATCTCGGTGGCACGCTGGGCCGTTATGCCGCCAAGGAGCTGAAGGGCCAGGCGATTGCCGTGATCGACGACCGCACGGCCTACGGCCAGGGCGTGGCCGACGAGTTCGAAAAGGGCGTCAAGGGCGCTGGCGGCAAGCTGGTCGGCCGTGAATTCACCAACGACAAGGCCACGGACTTCACCGCCATCCTGACCTCCCTGAAGGGCAAGAAGCCCGACGTGGTGTTCTTCGGCGGCATGGACGCCGTGGCCGGTCCGATGCTGCGCCAGATGAAGCAGCTGGGCATAGAAGCCAAGTTCGTGGGCGGCGACGGCATCTGCTCGGGCGAGCTGCCCAAGCTGGCCGCCGGCACCATGGGTGACGGCCAGGTGGTGTGCGCCGAAGCCGGTGGCGTCGAGGGCGAGTCCAAGAAGTCGCTGGAAGCCTTCAAGGCCAAGTTCAAGGAAAAGTACAAGCTGGACGTGCAGGTCTATGCCCCCTACGTCTACGACGCCTTGAACGTGCTGGTCGATGCCATGGTCAAGGCCGGTTCGGCCGAGCCGGCCAAGTACCTGCCGGTGCTGGCCAAGACCGAGGGCTACAAGGGCGTGACCGGCACGATCTCGTTCGACAACAAGGGCGACATCAAGAACGGCGCGCTGACGCTGTACACCTACAAGGGTGGTGCTCGCAGCGAAATCGCCGTCGTTCGCTGATCGGTACGTTGATGAAGTGAATGCAGGCGGGCGGCCCGGCCGCCAGCCTGCAAACCCGTCAGGCCTTCTTCAGCAAGGCCGTGTCGATGGGCAGGCTGCGTATGCGCTTGCCCGTCGCGGCAAAGATCGCGTTGGTCACGGCCGGAGCGATCGGCGGCGTGCCGGGCTCGCCGATGCCGCCAGGCGCCTCGGTCGACGTCAGCAGATGCACTTCCACCTTGGGCATCTCGTTCATGCGCAAGACCGGGTAGTCGTGGAAGTTGCTCTGCTCGACGCGGCCGTTCTTCAGCGTGATCTTGCCGTACAGCGCGGCCGACAGGCCGTAGACGATGGCGCCCTCGATCTGGCGGGCAATCGTCTGCGGGTTGACCGTCATGCCGCAATCGACCGCGGCCACGACGCGGTGCACCCGGGGCGTGCCGTCAGCCGCCACCGATACCTCGGCCACTTCGGCCACATAGGTGCCGAAGCTCTGCGCCACGGCGATGCCGTGGAAGTGGCCCTTGGCCAGCTTCTTGCCCCAGCCCGCCTTTTGCGCGGCCAGCTCCAGCACCGCCTTGTAGCGCGGCTGCGTGCTCAGCAGCGAGCGGCGGAACTCGAACGGGTCGGCCTTGGCGGCGGCGGCCATCTCGTCGATGAAGCTTTCGGTGAAGAAGATGTTCTGCGAATGACCCACCGAGCGCCAGAACCAGACCTGGGGGCCCGGCTCGCGCCGGCCGTAGGCGATGCGCTGGTGGGCGATGTCGTAGGGATGGTCCTCGACGCCTTCCATCGCCATGGCATCGACGCCGCTGTCGGGGATCTTCATGAAGCCCGAGGCGGCCATGATGGATGGTGAGCCGACCCCGACGCTCAGCGCGGTCGGGCGGCCCTTGTCGTCCAGCGCGCCCTCGAATTGGGCCACCGAGGCGGGGCGGTAGAAGCCGGCCATCATGTCGTCTTCACGGCTGTAGATCAGCTTCACCGGCCGGCCGCTGATCTTGGACAGCAGGGTCGCGTCGATGGTGAAATCCGGCGCAAAGCGGCGGCCGAAGCCCCCGCCCAGCAGCATGGTGTTGATCTTCACCTTGGCCGGTGTGGCCTGGGCCACCTGCGACAAGATGCCCTGGGCCGGGCCCTGGCTCTGCGTGCCGGCCCAGATCTCGACGGCGTCGCCGCGCACCCAGGCCGTGCAGTTCAAGGGTTCCATGCAGGCATGGGCCAGATAGGGCGCCTCGTACTGCGCGCTCAGCCGCTTGGCGCCGCCGGCCAGGCCGGCCGTGATGTCGCCGCTGGTCTTGGCCACCGCATCGGCCTTGGCCGCACCGTCGGCCAGCATCGCGCTGACCTGTTCCGATGACAGCGCGGCCTTGTCGCCCAGATCCCATTCGATCTCCAGCGCGTCGCGGCCCTTTTTTGCAGCCCAATAGCCACTGGCCAGCACGGCCACGCCGCTGGGCAGGGGGATGACCTGGGCCACGCCCTTGACGGCCTTGGCCTTGTCGTCCTTCAGGCTCCTGACCTTGGCGCCGGGCAGCGGCGCGCGCGCCATCACGGCCACCAGCAGGCCGTCCAGATGGGCGTCGATGCCGAACTTGGCTGTGCCATTGATCTTGGCCGGGGTGTCGAGCCGGTTGGTCGGCTTGCCGAGGATCTTGAAATCCTTGGGCGCCTTCAGCGCGGGCTTGGTCGGGACCGACTGCTTGGAGGCGTCGGCGACCAGCGCGCCGTAGCTGAGCTTCTTGCCGCCAGGTCCGATCACGTGGCTGAGCTCAGTGCGCAGGCTGGCAGGCTCGACCTTCCATTGCGCTGCGGCGGCGGCCACCAGCATTTCGCGGGCGGCAGCACCGGCCTCGCGCAGCGGCGTCCAGTGCGCACGCACAGTGGTGCTGCCGCCGGTGGCCTGCATGCCGAACATCGGATTGTTATAGGCCTGATCGACCGGCGCCTGCTCGACGCCAACGAGCTGCCAGTCGGCGTCCAGCTCCTCGGCCAGCAGCATAGGGATGGCGGTCAGCACGCCCTGGCCCATCTCGGCCGAGCCGCAGACCACGGTGACCTTGTTGTCCGGCGTGATGCGCAGCCAGGCGTTCGGCGCGAAGGTGTTGCTCTGCGCCTGTTGCGCCTGCGCCCGGGTCAGCGCCGCGGGCAGGGCGAAGCCGACGACCAGGGCGGCACCCGTGCTGGTCTTCAGGAACTGGCGGCGGCTGTTCGATCGAACGGTGGTGGTGCTGTCCATGTTCAGGCCCCCTTTGCCAGCGACACCGAGGCGGCATGAATAGCTGCCCGGATCTGGTTGTAGGTGCCGCAACGGCAGATATTGCCGCTCATCGCGTTGTCGATGTCGGCGTCGCTGGGCGACTTCTTGGCCGCGAGCAGCGCGCAGGCGCTCATGATCTGGCCGCTCTGGCAGTAGCCGCACTGCGGCACATCGATCTTGGTCCAGGCGGCCTGCACGGCCTTGCCTGTCTTGCTCTCGCCCACGCCCTCTATCGTCGTCACCTTCTTGCCGGCGGCGGCGGAGATCGGGGTCGAGCAGGCGCGCACCGGCTGGCCATCGAGGTGCACGGTGCAGGCGCCGCACAGCGCCATGCCGCAGCCGAACTTGGTGCCGGTGAGCTGCAAATCCTCACGCAGGGCCCACAGCAGGGGCATCTCGGGATCGGCGTCTAGCGACACCGCTTTGCCATTCACAGTCAGCTTGATCATCAGTATCTCCAGATGTTGCGTTGACATGTGCCATCCCCTGTCTCGGGCACGGCGGCTATTGAAGCACAGGCCCGTCTTTGTTGCAGGACTGGGACGAAACCCCGAAATCGAGGGGGCCAAACCGGGCGCGCCGTGCCGACCCGTCGTCTACAGTGGACCAGCCTGCCGCAAGCTCATGCCGCGGGGTTTCATGGCGCCGATGACCACTTCCTCTCCCACTCCTGCACGCGCCTGGTTGCGCGCCTTGTTCACCTGCTGCGTGGTTTGGCTGGGTATTTGCCTGCTGCTGGCCTTGTCCATCAGCAGCGATTCCCTGCGTCCGGGGCGCCGGCCGCTGGGCTTCGGGCTGGTGTTGTGGGATGTGCTGCCGCTGTTTCCGCCTTTTGTCCTGCTCAGCTGGGGCTTCTTCCTGCACGCGCGGCGCTGGCCGCGGTGGTGGTCGGAGCCCCGGGCGATGCTGCTGGCCTATTTGGCGAGCATGGCGTTGTTCATGCCTGTGTGGATGGCCTACCTGACTGTCGTCCAGCTGCTGCAGGACGGCAAGCCGCTGGGGCTGTGGTGGCCGACGTTGCTGCAACCCACCTGGTTCAACCGGTTCTATGACCTGTTGCTGGCCAGTGGCACCTTCATCTTCCAGGTGGGCATGACCGCCCGGCGCAATGCGCAACAGCGCGAGCAGGCCTGGCGGAGCGAGCAGACCGACAATCTGCGCCTGCGCCTGGCCCTGCTGCAGGGGCAACTGGAGCCACACTTCCTGTTCAATGCGCTGAACAGCATCTCGGCCCTGGTGCGCGGCAGCGACCGCAACACGGCGCTGTCCGCGCTGAGCCGCGTCAGTGAGTTGCTGCGCTATGCCCTGCGTGCCAGCCAGACCGACTGGGTCTCGGTGCAGCAGGAGCTGGACTTCGTGCGTGACTATCTGGAGCTGCAGACCTTGCGCTTCGGCGCCGGCCTGCAGCTGCTTTGGCAGCTGGACGACGGCGATTGGTCGCTCATCGCCTGCCCGCCGCTGCTGTTCCAGCCCCTGGTCGAGAACGCCATCCGCCACGGGCTTGAGGCCCATGAGGGGCGGGGCCGCATCGTGCTGAGCCTCAGGCGCCAGGACGCGCGGTTGACGCTGAGCGTGAGCAACCCGATGCCGGACGAAGGCGCCCGCCAGGCTGGCCACGGCATGGGCCTGGCGGCCAGCCGGCAGCGCCTGACCATGTTGTATGGCGAGGATGCGGCGGGCCTGCACACCCGTGTGGCCGATGGCCGCTTCGAGCTGGATCTGTTCTTCCCCTTGCGAGAAATGCATGAATCCGTGGACAGCCCTGGTCGTTGACGATGAGGCACTGGCGCGCAGCAACCTGATGCTGGCGCTCGGCGAGCACCCGGACTGGCAATGCATCGGCAGCTGCGCCAGCGCCGCCGAGGCCCGCGTGGTGATGGCCGAGCACCCGGTGGACCTGCTGCTGCTGGACATCCAGATGCCGCGCCAGAACGGCCTGAGCTTCGCGGCCGAGCTGTGCCGCAGCCCCAAGCCCCCACTGGTGGTGTTTGTCACGGCCTACGACGAACATGCGCTGAGTGCCTTCGACGTGTTTGCGCTCGACTACCTGCTCAAGCCCTTCGATGACCAGCGCTTTGCCAGCATGCTGGCCCGTGCCAGTCAGACCTTGACGCTGCAGCAGAGCGCCGACTATGTCGAGGCCATGGGCGGCTTTCTGCGCGAGCAGCAAGACCTTGCTGCGGGCCAGCCCTGCCCGGCGCTGCAATCGCTGACGGTGCGCTCGGTCGGCCTGGTCGAGAAGGTGGAACTGGCCGATGTCGAATGGATCAGCGCGGCCGGCAACTATGTCGAGCTGCATCTGCGCGGCCGTGTGCTACTGCACCGCTCGGCGCTGAGTGCCATCGAGGAGCGCCTGCCCGCGGGTCAGTTCCTGCGCGTGCACCGCACCGCCATTGTTCGTCGCAATGGAGTGGCGACGCTGGCCGTGACTGGCGACAGCACCTACGAAGCGACGCTGCGCTCGGGCGACAAGGTGGTGGTCAGCGAGCGCTTCGTGAAGGATGTGCGCAAGCTGTTTGCTTGAGCGCCGACCTACCGAGAAGGGCCCGCCGAAGCGGGCCCTGGTCTTGCAGCGATTGCGTCAGAACGAATGCTCGTAGCTCACCGTCAGCTTGACCGAGCGCGGGTCGGTGTAGCTGACCACGCGGCCGTAGGTGGCGCTGACCTGCGAGCCGCTGTTGTAGGTTTCGTCCACGTTCTGCGTGATCTGGCGGTTGAAGACGTTGAACATGTCGACCTTGAGCGCCAGGCCCTTGAGCTGCTGGGGCTTGTAGACCACATTCAGGTCCAGGCGCTGGTCCCAGGGCAGATTGCCGGCCGAGCCGCGCGGTGCCGGCTTGCCGTCGCAGAAGAAGTAGGCCGAGCCGTAGTTGTAGTTCGGGTCGAAGCTGGCCGGCTGGTTGCCGACGCAGTTCTTCGGCCGGCCCGAGGCCAGCAGCAGATTCGCACCCAGCGACCATTGCGGCGTCAGGTCGACGAAGCCGAAGGCCTTGATCTGGTGCGCGCGGTGGTTGGGCAGCAGGCCGTTGGCGCCCACCATCAGCTCCGGCGTGTCCCAGCTCTGCGTCTGGCCGATGTCGGTCTGGCCGGTTTCGGAGCGGGTCTGGCCCTCGGTATTGCCCTTGTTGCGCGACCAGGTGTAGTTGACGCGGCCATACCAGCCGTCACGCAGCGGATGCTCGGCAAACAGGTCGATGGCGACGTAGGTGCGGCGCGCCGACTCGTAGCCGCCCAGATCCTCGTTGCTGAGCGTGACCGAGGTGTAGTTGGCCTTGGTGTTCGAGAAGTCCGCGAGGAAGGTGTTGGCGCGGCCGGGGTTGAACAGCAGGCAGGAGGGTGGCGCGTACTTCGATGCGTCGATCTCGGGGTGGCGTTTGAGCCAGCGCTCCATCGGCCGGGCATCGCAGAAGTCGTCGATGGCTGTCTTCATCACGCGGTAGGTCAGCTTGCCGCCGAAGTTGAAGCTGGGGTTCAGCGCCTTCTCGAAGCCCAGGGTCAGCTCGTCCTGGTAGGCGGGCTTGAGGTCGGTGGCGGCCACGCTCCTGGCGTCCTTGGCCTGGCCGACCTCGTTGTTGACCGAGCGCACGCCGGTCAGCTCCTGGCGGCCGGTGGGCTGGCCCTGGGCATCGACACCGGTGTAGGTGTAGAACTGCTCGGTCAGGGTCGAGCGGCTGGCGCCGCGCACGGCCGCGGCGGTGGGCAGCTGTATGGCATAGCGGCCGGCGCTGCCGAAGACCTTCAGCGAGGCATCGCCGTTGGCATCCCAGGCGGCGGCAAAGCGGGGCAGCAGCTGGTTGCCCATCTTGATGAAGGTCTGGCCATCGCCGTTCTTGTTGACGAACTGCTCGTTGCGCAGGCCGGCGATCAGCAGCAAATCCCTGTTCACCTGGTAGCGGTCTTCCAGGTATTGCGCGCTCTGGTTCGATTGCGCGTCGGTCTCGTCGTGGAAGATGCGTTCGCGCACGTAATAGCCCTGGGCGGCCAGGCTGCCTGGCGCGGCGCCGGCACCGACGGCAACCAGGGGGCCGGCGGACATGGTGATAGGCGTCTGCGGCGTGTCGGTCTTGAAATAGCGCCAGACCCCGCCACCGGCATAGGCCTCGCCGGCAAAGCGCGAGTTCAGCCTCACCTCGTCGAGGCCTGCGCGCAGCGTGTGCCGGCCCATGCGGTACTCGACGTCAAGGCGGAAGGCCTTGACCCTGTCCTGCGCGTCCTTGGGAAGGATGTTGTCGATGCTGGGCTGGAAGTTGTCGTAGGCCTTGCCCGGCGCCCGCGTGTTCTGCGGTGCGACCACCGAGTACAGGCCCTGGCCCTTGGCATAGACGTCGTACTCGTCCCAGGTGTTGGTCTTTTTCGTCAGCTTCTGGCCGTAGAGGCTGGTGACCGTCAGCTCATCGCCGAAGTTGCCGGTGTACTTGGCGATCTGCACATCGCCGCCCACGGGCATCAGTTGCGAGGTGATCGGGTTGTTGCCGAAGTGGCCGGTGTCCAGCACCTTGCCATTGCGTGCCCGGGTGTCGTAGTCGTATCCGGACAGGCGCTGCACGCGGGTCGAGTCGTCGCCGATCAGGGTCAGCTCGAGGTTGTGGTCGGCATGCAGGGCCCAGTCGAACTTGGCCAGATAGCGCTTCGACCGGTCTTCGCGGTCGTACCAGCCGAACTTGGCGGTGTCGCCCACCGTGTCTGCCTTGGTGCGGTTGACGCCCTCGGTGTCGCTGCTTTGCTTCTCTACCGCAACGAACATGAACAGCCGGTCCTTGATCAGCGGGCCGCCGACATAGGCGCCCAGGGTCAGGTCATCGCGGCGGTTGTCTTCGCGGCGGCGGTAGAGCTTGCCGTCGGTGGCGGCGTTCTCGGCCGCGCCCGTGGTGGGGTAGAGGATGTCGCGGTATTTGGAGCGCAGGCCCTGGGGCGTGAGGCTCAGGCTGGCGCCGGCCTCCCACTGGTTGCTGCCGCTCTTGGTGATGATGTTGACCACGCCGCCGATCGAGCGGCCGAACTCGGCACCAAAGCCGCCGGTCAGTATCTGCGCCTGGGCCACGGCGCCGAAGGGCAACTCCGACGAGCCCAGGCCGGTCAGCGAGTTGGTGACCGGGAAGCCATTGATGTAGTACGAGTTCTCCGAGGCCGCGCCGCCGCCGAAGCTGGCGCCGGCGTAGCGCGAATCGGCCCGCGTCGTGTTCGGTGCGAGCTGGATGATGGCGTCCACGTTCTGTGCCGTCGGCAGGGCGGCCAGGGTCAGGGCCGTGAAGGCCGCGCCGTTGTTGGTGTTGCTGACGTCAATGGTCTTGCGCCGGCCGGTGACCTGCACGCTTTGCAACGCCTCCAGCAGATCGGCCTGTGCGCCCTGGCCGATCTGCACCTCGACGACCATGCTGCGCTGCACCGCGTCGCCGCGCAGCAGGCTGACCTTGTAGCTGCCCGGCGGCAGAGCCGTGGCCTGGAATTTGCCATCGGCGCCGGGGTTGACACGGCGCTTCACGCCGGTGGCCTGGTTCTCGATCAGCACGGCCGCGTCACCGGCCTGGGGCACCTGGCCGTAGATCAGGCCGGTGGTGTTGGACTGCGCCTGGGTGGGCAGCTGCACGCTCAGTGCCAGCAGGGTGCCGCCAAAGGCCAGCGCAAGGGCTCGCGCCAGTTGGGTTCTCTTGTACATGCTATCTCCTCGTTGGGTTGTGCCGCACGCCGCGTCGCTGCCTGGAATGACGTCATCCCGGCTGGCTTGCGGTGGGGTGGACCCACTCTAGAAATCGGCCTGCGCTGGGTCGCGGCCCGCTTGACGAAGAACCGGCTGCACGACACGAGGCACTTGCGAACGTTGCTGGAGGGCACAGCGGCCGTCTGGCTGGGGCGAGCGGGCGAGCTGCCCTGGGCGGCGGCGTTTCGTCCCGCGGAGGCGGGCGCCGCTCACCTGGCCTGCCGGTCCCTGCCGTGGTCCCGGACCCTCATCACAGAAAGCGGTCAGCGTCGACCGGGGCTCGAGATAGTCGTCTGTCGCCCGCTTCGGGTGCAGATCAGGGAGGAGTGATGGCCGAGAAACGTCCGCAATGGAAACGTCTGAGTCAGGCGGAGCTGGAGCGCGAGCGCGCCCGCATCCGGGCCAAGGAGCGTGTCCTTCGAGACAGGCTCAAGCACACGCAGCGCCGGGCTGCATCACGCACGCAAGACGAGCAGCGGCGTGTGGCCGACATGCTGCAGGCGCAGATCGACGGCATGGCGGCAGCGGCGCTGACGCTGCTGCATCGCTCGCAGGGCCGGCGCTGAACGGGGCAGCCCGACGAGCGCCACCGGACCCGCTATTGGAAGAGGGAGGAGGCGGCAGATTGGCGGCGCAGGGCCAGGCCCAGCAGGCCCAAGCCCAGCAGAACGGCGCTGCCGGGCTCGGGCACGGCGCGGATGAAGTCGATGTCGCCGCTGGCCGAGAACGAGCCGCCGGGGTTGACGGTGGTATCAACGATCTGGAAGCTCACGCGGGTGACGCCCTGCCACAGAGCGGCCGAGGCCGGGCTGAAGCTGGCAAACGGCAGGGCCAGATCGACAAAGCCCGCCGTGGCCGGCAGATCGAGCTGCAGCGAGGCGGACTCTGAGGCGCTGGTCACGCTCAGCGTGAAGCGGGTGTCGTTGCTCACCCTGATGCGCATGGCGAAGCGGTCGTTGGCGCCGGCCTGCGTCAGGTCCGCCGCCTGCACCGGATCGCCCGAGCCGGGCGGCAGCGAGGCGTCGTACAAGGCGTTGATGGTGATCTGGCTGATGCCACCGGCGCCATAGCTGGCCAGCCCGCCAGCCACCGTGATGGCGCCGCCGGCCGCGGGCTTGGAGCAGCCGCCGCTGAACAGCCGGTCGCCGTACAGCATGTCGCCGGCCTTGTAGGACAGGCCGGGAAAGTCGCAGCTGAAGAAGGTCTGCGGGGTATTGAAGTCGTCAATCACGACAGCGGCCTGCGCGGGCGCGAAGGCCAGCGCCGAAGAGGCCGCCAGCGCGGCTGTGAACAAGGCATGAAGTTTCATCGGGAGGCTCCTCGACGGGGTTGGGCCCACAACGCTCGGGCTCGTTCACGCTAGGGCATGCACGCCACCTTGCCCATCCCTACGATCGCAGTCCGGGTGCGGCTCAGCTCTGGGTCAGTGCGTCCTGCATCTTCTGCCGCAGCGCGCGCAGTGCCTTCAACTCCTGCTCGGGCGCCTGCAGCGCCGGCCACAGCAGGGCCACCAGGTCGCGGGCGCTCTGGTCGACGTCGAGCTGGCGTCCGGTGCTGATGACCTCCCACAGCATGTGCTCCATCGGTCCGAACACCAGCGAGCGCAGCAGACGCAGGGAGATGTCCTGCCGCACCTCGCCGCTGGCCTGGCCGCGGGCCAGCAGGTCCATCAGCGGCGCGGTGTAGCGGCGCTGCATCGCGAGAAAGGCCTCACCCAGCTCCTGGCCCGATTCACTTTTCGTTCTGCCCTCGGACAGCACCAGGGCGCACAGCCCCGTGCCCTGGATCAGGAACAGCCGCAGATGGGTGTGGACGACGAACTCCAGCTGCTCGCGCACCGGTGCCGCGCGCGGCAGGCCGGTTTCTATGGTGTCGATGATCTCGTCGTACCAGTCGCCGATGACCCGCATGCACAGCTCGCGCTTGCCGCGGAAATAGGTGAACACGGTGGCCTCGGAGATCCCCAGGCGCTGGGCAATCTCGATGGTGGTGGCGCGCTCGTAGCCACGCTCGGCAAAGACCTCGCGGCCGACGCGCAGAATGTCTTTCACACGCTGCTCGGCCTTGGCGCCGGCGGGGGCGCGGCGCTTGCTGGCGGGGGCGGGCTTGGAGGCTGTCACAGGCTCGATTTTGCGCAATATTTGAGTAAAGCTCAAGTGTTGCTTGCGCCGAATTTTGCACTGCATTATCCTTGTGGCTTCGCGCCGCCTCAATCGCTTTGGGCGGACGCGCTGTAACTAAATTGAGCCGAACTCAGTTTCGGCCGTCTTGACGACTGGAGACCCTATGCCGGCCCTGACCACCAAGCTCAACGCCCGTTCCGCCGACTTCAAGGCCAATGCCGAGGCCATGCGCGGCCTGGTCGAGGATCTGCAGGCCCAGCTGGGCAAGATCGCGCTGGGCGGCGGCGAGGCGGCGCGGGCCAAGCACGTGGCAAGAGGGAAGTTGTTGCCGCGCGACCGCGTCGAGATGCTGCTGGACCCGGGCACGCCCTTTCTGGAGCTGGCCCCGCTGGCCGCGCTGAATGTCTACAACAACGATGCGCCTGCGGCCGGCATCGTGGCTGGCATCGGCCGCGTCTCGGGCGTCGAATGTATGGTGGTCTGCAACGACGCCACCGTGAAGGGCGGCACCTACTACCCGCTGACAGTGAAAAAGCACCTGCGCGCGCAGGAAATCGCGCAGCAGAACGGCCTGCCCTGCATCTATCTGGTCGATTCCGGCGGCGCCAATCTGCCGAACCAGGATGAGGTGTTCCCGGACCGCGACCACTTCGGCCGCATTTTCTACAACCAGGCCAATCTCAGCGCCCAGGGCATTCCGCAGATCGCCGTGGTGATGGGCTCCTGCACCGCAGGCGGCGCCTATGTGCCGGCGATGAGCGACGAGACCATCATCGTGAAGAACCAGGGCACCATCTTCCTGGGCGGCCCGCCGCTGGTGAAGGCGGCCACCGGCGAGGTGGTCAGCGCCGAAGACCTGGGCGGTGGCGATGTGCACACCCGCCTGTCCGGCGTGGCCGACCATCTGGCCAACAACGATATGCATGCGCTGGCCATCGCTCGCCAATCGGTGGCACGCCTGAACTGGCGCAAGCACAACCCGCTGGCCATGCAGGAGGCGCGCGCGCCGCTGTTCGAGGCGGCCGAGCTGCATGGCGTGATCCCGACCGACACGCGCAAGCCCTTCGATGTGCGCGAGGTGATTGCCCGCGTCGTCGATGGCAGCGAGTTCGACGAGTTCAAGGCCCGCTACGGCGCGACCCTGGTCTGCGGCTTTGCACACATCGAGGGCATGCCGGTGGGCATCATCGCCAACAACGGCATCCTGTTCGCCGAGAGCGCCAACAAGGGCGCGCACTTCATCGAGCTGTGCTGCCAGCGCAAGATCCCGCTGATCTTTCTGCAGAACATCACCGGCTTCATGGTCGGCCGCAAATACGAGAACGACGGCATCGCCCGCGCCGGCGCCAAGATGGTGACGGCCGTGGCCTGCGCCCAGGTGCCCAAGTTCACCGTCATCATCGGTGGCAGCTTTGGCGCCGGCAACTACGGCATGTGCGGCCGCGCCTACTCGCCCCGCTTCCTGTGGATGTGGCCCAACGCGCGCATCTCGGTGATGGGCGGCGAGCAGGCGGCCAGCGTGCTGTCGACGATTCGCCGCGACGGCATCGAGGCCAAGGGCGGCGCCTGGAGCGCCGACGAGGAGGAGGCCTTCAAGTCGCCGATACGCCAGCAGTACGAGGCCCAGGGCCATCCGTACTACGCCTCGGCCCGCATCTGGGACGACGGCGTGATCGACCCGGCCGACACCCGCCGCGTGCTGGCCCTGGGCCTGAGCGCCGCGCTGAACGCGCCGATTCCCGAGACCAAGTTCGGTGTGTTCCGCATGTAAGGCATACAATGTGTATGAAGATTAACTTCTAGGCACATCATGCGCACCAATATCGATATCGACGACGCCTTGATGGAAAAGGCCTTGCAGGCAGGCCCGTTCAAGACCAAGAAGGACGCGGTCGAGGCCGGCCTGAAGCTGCTCGCTCGCCAGGCCGCCTACCGCGAGATCCTCAAGTGGCGTGGCAAGCTGCAATGGGAGGGCGACGAGTCCATAGACTGGACCACCGCGCCCGAGCCCAAGGCCCTTGTCACCAGCGAACCCAAACCGGGCAAGCGCCGTGCTGGTCGTTGACTCCAGCGTCTGGATTGACTTCTTCACCGGTGCCGCGCATCCGGCTGTCGAGCAATTGCAGGATCTGCTGGACCACGGCGAGGTGCGCCTGGTCGTGCCCGATCTGGTGCTGTTCGAGGTCTTGCGCGGCTTTCGCCACGAGCGCGATCTGCGCCAGGCCAGCCTGCTGATGCAGGGCCTGAGCATTGAGGTGGCCGGCGGCGAGGAGCTCGCCCTGGCTGCCGTTCAACACTACCGCAGCCTGCGCGGGCAGGGCTACACGGTGCGCAGCGGCATCGATGTGCTGGTGGCAGCCTTCTGCATCGAGAACGACTATGCCCTGCTGCACAAGGATCGCGACTTCGACGCGATGGAATCGCTGCGTGGCCTGAAGGTCTGGAAGCATTGAGAAGAAACATGATCACCATACGCCCTCTGCAAACCGACGACTCGCTGGACACCCTGACCGCCTTGCTGCACAAGGCCTATGCCGCGCTGGGCCAGCAGGGCTGGAACTTCACCGCCGTGGATCAGCCGGTCGAGCTGACCAAGAAGCGCATCGGCCAGGGCCAGTGCTTTGTCGCCTTTCAAGGCGACAAGCTGGTCGGCACGGTGCTGGTGCGCGGCCGCTACCGGCCCGCGCAGGACAGCTGGAGCCTGGACACGGCCTGGTATCTGCGGCGCGACACGGCCATCCTGTCGCAATACGCGGTCGACCCCGATTGCCAGGGCCAGGGCCTGGGCGCCCAGCTGATGCAGACCGCCGAAGCCTTTGCCCAGAGCCAGGGCTATGCCTATCTGTCGCTGGACACCGCCAAGCCGGCCCGCCATCTGCGCAGCCGCTACGAGCGCAGCGGCTACAAGCCGGTGAAAGAGGTGCACTGGCAGGGCAAGACCTACCACAGCATCGTCATGGTCAAGCCCCTGCCGCAGCCGCTGCTGCAGGCCTCGCTGCTACGCATGGCCCGCTACAACAGCTGGGCCACCGAACGCCTGCTGGCCGCTGTGGCCACACTGAGCGACGACGACTACCGCCGCGACGCCGGCCTGTTCTTCAAGAGCATCCACGGCACCTTGAACCATCTGCGCGTCGGCGAGCAATTGCTGTGGTTCCCGCGCTTCGCACGCGGCGAGTCGAATCAGCTGGCGCTGAACACCGAGATCGAAAGCGACCGCCAGCGCCTGGCCACTGATCTGCAACAGGGCACCGAGGCCTGGGCACCGGTGATCGCCGGCCTCAGCGACGAGCGCCTGGCCGGCACCCTGGACTACCGCACCAGCAAGGGCGAGCCGGTCTCGCTGTCGCTGCTGGGCTGCCTGCAGCATGTGTTCAACCACAGCACGCACCACCGCGGCCAGATCACCGCCGCCATCACCGCCATGGGCCATGCCTGCCCGGAGCTGGACCTGGCGCACATGCTGCGCCAGGAGCCCCAGCCCGAACTCTTCCACGTCGAGGACTGAGAAAACCATCATGGGCAATCTGAGCCTGCATATCGACGGCGCCCTGGCCACCGTCACCCTGACCCGGCCCGAGCTGCGCAATGCCTTCAACGAGGAGACGATTGCCGAGCTGGGCGCCACCTTCACCGGTCTGGCCAGCCAGCCGGGACTGCGCGCCATCGTGCTGGCCGCCGAGGGCAAGGCCTTTTGCGCCGGCGCCGACCTGAACTGGATGAAGGCCATGGCCGGCTACAGCTGGGACGAGAACCATGCCGATGCCAGCAAGCTGGCCGACATGCTGTGGGCCATCTACAGCTGCCCGGTGCCGGTGATCGCGCGGGTGCAGGGCGATGTCTATGCCGGCGGCGTGGGCCTGGTCAGCGTCTGCGACATTGTGGTGGCCAGCGACAACGTGGGCTTCTGCCTGTCCGAGGCCAAGCTGGGCCTGCTGCCGGCCACGATCAGCCCCTATGTCGTGCGCGCTTTGGGCGAGCAGGCCTCGCGCCGCTTCTTTGTCACCGCCGAGCGCTTCTCTGCCGCCGAAGCTCACCGGCTGGGTCTGGTCCACGAGCTGGCCACGCCGGAGACACTGGACGAGAAGGTCAGCGCCCTTGTGGCGGCCCTGCTGGCCAATGGCCCTATGGCCGTGCGCGCCTGCAAGAAGCTGGTGCAGGACGTGGCCCACGCGCCCATCACTGCGGCGCTGCGCGACGACACCGCCCGCCGCATTGCCGATATCCGCGCCAGCGCCGAGGGGCGCGAGGGTGTGCAGAGCTTCCTGAACAAGAGCAAGCCGAGTTGGCTGGCCTGATGTCCGCAAACGCCCAACAAGACCTGCAACGCCGCAGCCTCGCGGCGGTCTGGCACCCCTGCACGCAAATGGCGCGTGCGGCCGTGGTGCCGCCGCTGCCGATTGCGCGGGGCGAGGGCGCCTGGCTCTACGACATGCAGGGCCGGCGCTATTTCGACGCCAACAGCTCCTGGTGGGTGAACCTGTTCGGCCATGCCGATGCGGGCATCAATGCCGCGATCAAGCACCAGCTCGACATACTGCCCCATGTGATGCTGGCCGGCTGCACGCACGCGCCGGCGGTGGAGCTGGCCGAGAAGCTGTCGGCGTTGACCGGCCATGCGCTGGGCCACACCTTCTTCGCCAGCGATGGCGCGAGCGCGGTCGAGATTGCGCTGAAGATGAGCTTCCACTCGTGGCGCAATCGGGGCTTCAACGACAAGCGCGAGTTCGTCTGCCTGAGGAACGGCTATCACGGCGAGACGATAGGCGCGCTGGCCGTCACCGACGTGGCCGTGTTTCGCGATGCCTACGACCCGCTGCTGATGCGCGCCCATGTGGTCGAGTCGCCGGACTCGCGGCTGGGCGCGGAGCAGGAGGCCCGCGCGGTGGCCGATCTGCGGCGCGTGCTGACCGAGAGGCGTGGCCATGTCGCGGCGCTGATCATCGAGCCGCTGGTGCAATGCGCGGCCGGCATGGCGATGCACGAGCCTTCGTACCTGCGCGCCGTGCGCCAGCTGTGCGATGAGTTCGAGGTGCATCTGATCGCCGACGAGATTGCCGTCGGCTGCGGCCGCTCGGGCACGTTCTTCGCATTCGAGCAGGGTAAATGTGGTTGGCCCGACTTCATCACCTTGTCGAAAGGCATCAGCGGTGGCACCTTGCCTTTGTCGCTGGTGCTGACCACCGAGGCCGTCTTCCAAAGCTTCTGGAGCGACGACGTCGCCCGCGGCTTTCTGCATTCGCACTCGTACACAGGCAATGCCCTGGCCTGTGCGGCGGCCAATGCGGTGCTGGACCGCTTTGCGCAAGACCAGGTGCTGGAAAAGAACGTCGAGCAGGCGCGCCTGCTGGCCCAGGCCTTCGCGCCGCTGGCAAGCGATGCCCGCATCGAGCACCTGCGCCAGCGCGGCATGATGCTGGCCCTCGATGTGAAGCAACCCGGTGAGCGTTTCTCGGAGCGCTTCCATCTCGCAGCGCGCGAGCGCGAGCTGCTGATACGGCCGATAGGCCGCACCGTCTATCTGATGCCTCCGTATCTGATCGACGCCGCCACGGCGCAATTCCTGTTCGACGCGGTGAGCGCGACGCTGAACGAGGTGCTTGCCCATGCTGCTTGAGCACCTCAACACCAAGCTGCAGGCCATCGCCGCCAAGGACCTGACCCGCGTGCTGCGCGTGGCCGAGAGCGCCACCGCGCCGCTGCAGAAGGTGCGCGCTTCCGACGGCCGTGTGCGCGAGCTGCTGATGTTCTGCAGCAACGACTATCTGGGCCTGGCTGCGCACCCGGCGCTGGCCGAGGCCTTGATCGCCGGCGCGCATCGCTACGGTGCCGGCTCGGGCGCCTCGCATCTGATCAGCGGCCACTCGGCAGCCCATGCCGCGTTGGAGCGTGCGCTGGCCGAGGTCGTGTCCGGCGAGATTCCGCAGGCCCAGGCCCTGTTCTTCTGCACCGGATACATGGCCAATCTGGCCGTGCTGACGGCGCTGGGCGATGCCGGTGCGGTGATCTTCTCGGAAGAACTGAACCATGCCTCGTTGATCGACGGTGCGCGCCTGGCCAAGGCCGAGGTGCAGCGCTACGCGCACCGCGACATGGTGCAGCTGGCAGAGTTGCTGGCGGCCAGCACCGCGCGCATCAAGCTGATCGTCACCGATGCGGTGTTCAGCATGGACGGTGACCTGGCGCCGCTGGACAGGCTGCTGGCGCTTGCCGAACAGCATGACGCCTGGCTGATCGTGGACGACGCCCATGGCTTTGGCGTGCTGGGCCCGCAGGGGCGGGGCACGCTGGCGCATTTCGGCCTGCGCAGCGAGCGGCTGATACTGGTTGGCACCCTGGGCAAGGCGGCCGGCGTGGCCGGCGCCTTCGTCGCCGCGCACCCGACGATCACGCAATACCTGCTGCAGGCCGCACGGCCGTATATCTTCACGACCGCTGCGCCGCCGGCCGTCGCCCATGCGCTGCTGACCAGCCTGGCGTTGATCGCCTCGGCCGAGGGCGAGCAGCGCCGCCAGAACCTGCGGCAGCGCCAGGCGCAGCTGCGGGAGGGCATCGCGAACATCCTCGCCGCGCATCCGGCCCTGAGCTGGCACCTGGCCGAATCCGACACACCGGTGCAGCCGCTGATCATCGGCGACAACGCCGCGGCCTTGGCACTGGCCGCGCGGCTGGAACGCGAGGGCCTGCGCGTGCCCGCCATCCGCCCGCCGACGGTGCCGGCCGGCACGGCACGGCTGCGCATCACGCTGTGCGCCACGCACACGGCAGCCCACATCCAGCGCCTGCTGGACGCACTGGCCCAGGCCGCCGCGGAGGCCTCGACATGAGAGGTCTGTTCGTCACCGGCACCGACACCGAGATCGGCAAGACCTGCGTCAGCGCCGGCCTGGCGCATCGCTTCGCGCAGGCGGGCCTGAAGGTCGCCGCGATCAAGCCGGTGGCCGCGGGCCAGGAGTTCGTCGAAGGTCGCTGGATCAACGAAGACGTGCAGCGTCTGCGCGAGGCCGGCAATATGAACCTGAGCGACGCCGAGGTCGGCCCGCTGCAGTTCCGCGCCGCCTGCGCGCCGCACATCGCGGCCCGGCTGGAGGGCCGCACGATCGAGTGCGAGCCGCTGCTGGCGGCTGTGCGCGGCGTGGCCGAGCGGGCTGATGTCGCCGTCGTCGAAGGTGTCGGCGGCTTCCGTGTGCCGCTGAACGCGGACTGGGACACCGCCGACCTTGCGGTTGATCTGCAACTGCCCGTGGTGCTGGTCGTTGGCCTGCGCCTGGGCTGCATCAACCATGCGCTGCTCACCGCCGAAGCGATACGTTCGCGCGGGCTCACCTTGGCCGGCTGGGTTGCCAACACGGTGGACCCGGACATGCCCCATCAGCAAGACAATCTGCAGGCGCTGCGGCAGCATCTCGGCGCCCCCTGCTGGGGCCTCGTGCCCCGCCTCGAATCCCCGACGCCGTCCGCCGTGGCCGCCGCCTTGAATCACCATGTCGACCAGTTCCTGGTCGAGACCTTGACGCCTCAATCCGCATGAACCAAATCCAGACCCTGACCCCGACCACTGACGAACACCGCCGCAACAGCAAGGCCTGGACGGTCGATGAGGTCGCCGCCCTGTTCGAGCTGCCGTTCAACGACCTGATGTTCCGTGCGCAGCAAATCCACCGCGAGCATTTCGATGCCAACGCGGTGCAGCTGTCCACCCTGCTGTCGATCAAGACCGGTGGCTGCGAGGAAGACTGCGCCTACTGCCCGCAGTCGGCCCACTTCGACACCGGCCTGAAGGCCGACAAGCTGATTCCGCTGCAAGAGGTCGTGGAAGCCGCCCGCGCGGCCAAGGCCAATGGCGCGACGCGCTTCTGCATGGGCGCGGCCTGGCGCTCGCCCAAGGACCGGCACTTGGAGGCGATTGGCGAGATGGTCAAGGAGGTCAAGGCCATGGGTCTGGAGACCTGTCTGACCGCCGGCATGCTGGCCGACGGCCAGGCCGAGCAGCTGCGTGACGCCGGCCTCGATTACTACAACCACAACCTCGACACCGCGCCCGAGTTCTACGGCCAGATCATCACCACCCGCACCTACCAGGACCGGCTGGATACCCTGGACCGCGTGCGCACGGTCGGGCTCAAGGTCTGCTCGGGCGGTATCGTCGGCATGGGCGAGACCCGCCGCCAGCGCGCCGGCCTGATCGTGCAACTGGCCAATCTGGACCCCTATCCCGAGTCGGTGCCCATCAACAACCTGGTCCAGGTCGAGGGCACGCCGCTGGCCGGCACCGAGGCGCTGGACCCGCTGGAGTTCATCCGCACGATTGCCGTGGCCCGCATCACCATGCCCCGCGCCATGGTGCGCCTGTCGGCCGGCCGCGAGCAGATGCCCGAGACGATGCAGACGCTGTGCTTTCTGGCCGGCGCCAACAGCATGTTCTACGGCGACAAGCTTTTGACCACCAGCAACCCGCAGGCCGAGGCCGACCGCGCGTTGCTGAAGCGCCTGGGCATGCGCTGCTCGACCGAGGCCGGTCTGGCCGCCGCCGAACCGGCCTGCGACAAGACCGCCCTCACTGCTCACTGATTCCCGAACCGGAGACAAGCCATGTTCAACAAGATCCTGATTGCCAATCGCGGCGAGATCGCCTGCCGTGTTGCCGCGACCGCGCGCCGTCTGGGCGTGAAGACCGTGGCCGTGTACTCCGAGGCCGACGCCCAGGCCCGCCACGTGCGCGCCTGCGATGAGGCGGTGCTGATCGGTGGCGCCGCGCCGCGCGACAGCTATCTGCGCTGGGAGCGCATCATCGAGGCCGCCAAGGCGACCGGCGCCCAGGCCGTGCATCCGGGCTATGGCTTCCTCAGCGAGAACGAGGAGTTCGCCCAGGCCTGCGCAGACGCCGGCATCGCCTTCATCGGCCCGCCGCCGTCGGCCATCAAGGCGATGGGCCTGAAAGCCGAGTCGAAGCGGCTGATGGAGCAGGCCGGCGTGCCGCTGGTGCCGGGCTATCACGGGGCCAGCCAGGACCTGGCGCTGCTGAAGGCCGAGGCCGACCGCATCGGCTATCCGGTGCTGATCAAGGCCAGCGCCGGCGGCGGCGGCAAGGGCATGCGGGCGGTGGACAAGGCCGAGGACTTCGAGGCCGCGCTGGCTTCCTGCAAGCGCGAGGCGATCAACAGCTTTGGCGACGACGCGGTGCTGGTCGAGCGCTATGTACAGAAACCTCGCCATATCGAGATCCAGGTCTTCGGCGACAGCCATGGCGGCTGCGTCTATCTGCACGAGCGCGACTGCTCGGTGCAGCGCCGCCACCAGAAGGTGCTGGAAGAAGCCCCGGCGCCGGGCATGACGCCGGAGCGCCGCCAGCAGATGGGCGAGGCGGCGGTGGCGGCGGCCAAGGCTGTGGGCTATGTCGGCGCCGGCACGGTCGAGTTCATCGCTGAACAGGACGGCCGCTTCTATTTCATGGAGATGAACACGCGGCTGCAGGTCGAGCACCCGGTCACCGAGGCGATCACCGGCCAGGATCTGGTCGAGTGGCAGCTGCGTGTGGCCTCGGGCGAACCGCTGCCGCTGCAGCAGGCCGACATTCCGATGCGGGGCCATGCGATCGAGGCCCGCATCTGCGCCGAGAACCCCGATGCCAACTTCCTGCCCGCCACCGGCACCCTGCATGTGGCGCGCTGGCCGGCACACGTGAGCTTCGAGCGCGGTGATGTGCGCATCGACTCCGGCGTCGGTGAGGGTGATGCGATCAGCCCCAACTACGATTCAATGATTGCCAAGCTGATCGTCTGGGGCGAAGACCGCGCCCAGGCGCTGGCCCGGCTCGATGCAGCGCTGCGCGACACGCACATCGCCGGCCTGCACACCAATGTGGCTTTTCTGCGCCGCGTCGTGAACAGCCACTCGTTTGCCAGCGCCGATCTCGACACGGCGCTGATCCCGCGTGAGCACAAGGCCCTGTTCGAGTCGGCGCCGCTGGCGCTGGAGCTGGTGGCCGCCGGCGTGGTGGCCCATGCGCTGGCGCTGGAGGCCAGCAAGCAGGACAAGGATCCCTGGTCCAAGCCCGATGGCTGGCGCATGTTCGGCGCTGCCAACCGTCGCTTCGACCTGGAGGTGCAGGGCACGCATCACGAGGTGCTGCTGGCGCGCCGCCATGGCGGCGGCATGGTGCTGACGGTAGCGGGGCGCGAGATCGCCCTGGCCGTTGACAGCACGGGGCTGGAGCGGCATCAGGTGGTGCTGGGCGAAGGCCTCGCGTCGCAGCGCACCCTGCTGCAGGTCTATGCTCACGGCGAGAAGGTCAGCGTGTTCGCCCCCCACGGCTCGGCGGTGGTCACCGAGGTGGACCTGATCGCCCACGCCGGCGACGGCGCCGCCGAGGGCGGGCGCCTGACCGCGCCGATGCCCGGCAAGCTGATTGCCTTCCTGGCCAAGGTGGGCGACGCTGTCACCAAGGGCCAGCCGCTGGCGGTGATGGAGGCGATGAAGATGGAGCACACGATCACCGCGCCGCGCGATGGCGTCGTGGCCGAGCTGATGTTCGGCGTCGGCGACCAGGTCGGCGATGGCGCCGCCTTGTTGAGTCTGCAATAGGAGTTGTCACCATGCTGCCCACCCATGTCACCCTCGTCGATGTCGGCCCCCGCGATGGCCTGCAGAACGAAAAGCAACCGGTCGCCACCGAGCACAAGGCCCAGCTGGTGGCCATGCTGCAGGCGGCCGGCCTGAAGGAGATCGAGGTCACCAGCTTCGTCAGCCCGAAGTGGGTGCCGCAGATGGCGGACAACCTGGCGGTGATGGCGGCCATCCAGCGCCAGCCCGGCGTGCGCTACAGCGTGCTGACACCGAATATGAAGGGCCTGGAGGCCGCGCTGCCGACGAAGCCCGACGAAATCGTCGTCTTCGCCGCCGCCAGCGAGGCCTTCAGCCAGAAGAACATCAACTGCTCGATTGCCGAGAGCATCGAGCGTTTCGCCCCGGTGGTCGAGTTCGCGCACGCGGCCGGCATCAAGGTGCGCGGCGCGCTGTCCTGTGCGGTCGGTTGCCCCTACCAGGGTGATGTCAGCCCCGACGAGGTCGAGCGCGTGGTGCGGCTGATGAAGGACATAGGCGTCGATCACATGGGCGTGGCGGACACGATAGGTGTCGGCACGCCGCGCAAGATCCAGGCAGCGATGGAGCGGGCGCTGAAGCACTATCCGCTGGTCGAGGTCAGCGGCCACTTCCATGACACCTACGGCCAGGCCTTGAGCAATATCTACGCCTGCCTGGAGCTGGGTATCCACAACTTCGATGCCAGCGTCGCCGGCCTGGGCGGCTGCCCCTATGCCAAGGGCGCGACCGGCAATGTCGCGACCGAAGACGTGGTCTTCCTGCTCAACGGCCTCGGTATCGATACCGGCATCGACATCGACAAGCTGGTCGACGCCGGCGCCTTCATCTCCGGCGTGCTGGGCCGGCCGCCGGTGTCGCGGGTGGGCAAGGCCTTGCTGGCCAAGCGCGCGGCACAATAAGCGCATGAGTGAATCTGCAGACAACAACAGCAGCCAGCGCCCCGAGGGCTTTCGCCGGGTCGCCGAAGTGCTGGCCGGCCAGCAACACCCGCACGCCCCGCTGTGGCTGGAGGTCTCGGCGCGCACCGCGCAGGAGGCCGCCGACGCCTTGGGCGTGAGCCTGGGCCAGATCGCCAAGAGCGTGGTGTTCCGGCGCAAGAGCGACGAGGCCGCCGTGCTGGTGATCACCTCGGGTGACAAGCGGGTCGATGAGAAAAAGCTGGCGCCGCACACCGGACCGCTGGGCCGGGCCGATGCCGACTATGTGAAGGCGCGCACCGGCTTCTCGATCGGCGGCGTGTCGCCGGTCGGTCATGCCAGCGCCGACGGCAGCAAGCCGCTGCTGTACATCGACCAGGAGCTGTTCCGCTTCGACCATATCTGGGCGGCGGCCGGCCATCCGAATGGCGTGTTCCGCCTGAGCCCGCAAGAACTGGAACGGCTCACCGGTGCGCCGGTGCTGGATGTGGTGCAGGCCTGATGAGCACGATCACCGCCGCCGTCAAGCCGGTCAGCGCCGTGCCCTCGCCCTGCACCAATGTCTGTCGCATGCATGCGCCTACCGGTTGGTGCGAGGGCTGTGCGCGCACGATTCCCGAGATCGCCGCCTGGTCCAAGCTCGATGACCCGGGCAAGCGGGCCGTGTTGGCCCTGCTGCCACCACGCCGCGAGCTGCTGGTCGAGCAGCACGGTGTGTTCAGCGCCGCCGAGCCGGTGGGCAACGCGCCCTGACCGAGACCGCCGCCGGCATGAAGCCCATCACCTTCTACTTCGATGTGATCTCGCCCTATGCGGCGCTGGCTTTCGAGCGCCTGCCCGAGGCGCTGGCCGGCTTGAATGTGGTGGTGGACTACCGGCCCATCCTGTTTGCCGGCCTGCTCAAGCACTGGGGCCAGAAGGGCCCGGCCGAGATGGAAACCAAGCGGCAATGGACCTTCCGCCAGGTCGCCTGGACCGCCCATCGGCTGGGCATAGCGCTGCAGACGCCCACGCAACATCCGTTCAATCCGCTGGCCCTGCAGCGCCTGGCCTGGGCCTGCGGACCCAACCGCCGGGTGGTGGAGAAGCTGTTCCACCATGTCTGGCATGGCGGACAGGATGCCAACGAACCGGGTCGGCTGGAGCAACTGCAGCGGGAGCTGGCCCCGGCAGTTGACCCCGGCGACGATACGGTCAAGCAGGCCTTGCGCCAGGCCACCGAGGATGCCCTTGCCCGCGGCGTGTTCGGCGTGCCGACGCTCGAGGTGGACGGCCGCCTGTTCTGGGGCCTGGACTCGCTGGACATGGTCACCGCCTATCTGCGCGGTGATGCCTGGTTCCAGGGCGATGACTGGGACGAGGCGGCACGTCCGCGCGGCGGCGTTGTGCGGCGCAGCAATTGACTTGATCGGCCGGAGCCAGGCTCCAGGGGTCAGGTTGTGATGGCCAGGTCCGTCCTGCATACCCCTCAGTGCTTACCCCCGAGAACCTCTTGGCTCTCACGATGAGAAATGTCGGCCAAGGGTTGCCACGGAGTTTGTCAGCTTGGCATCAGCTTCGCGTCAGACAGCGGTCAGAGCCAACTCCCATGATGCGGCCCAAGGGCCACCGGGCGGTGGCTTTTCAAGCAAGAGGAGACATCCACCATGGCCACTGCAAGCGCAGTCTCCACCAACACAGGCATGACGGCGACGGAAAAGAAGGTCATCTTCGCTTCCTCGCTCGGCACCGTGTTCGAGTGGTACGACTTTTATCTCTACGGTTCGCTGGCGCCCATCATTGCCAAGCAGTTCTTCTCGGCCCTCGATCCGCAGGCGGCCTTCATTGCCTCGCTGCTGGCCTTTGCCGCCGGCTTCATCGTGCGCCCCTTCGGCGCCCTGGTGTTTGGCCGTCTGGGCGACATGATCGGTCGCAAGTACACCTTCCTGGTGACGATCCTGATCATGGGTCTGTCGACCTTCATCGTGGGGGTGCTGCCCAGCTACGCGGCCATTGGCGCCGCGGCGCCGGTGATACTGATCGGCCTGCGCATGCTGCAGGGTCTGGCACTGGGCGGCGAATACGGGGGGGCCGCCACCTACGTGGCCGAACATGCGCCGCAGGGCAAGCGAGGGGCCTACACCTCGTGGATTCAGACCACGGCGACGCTGGGCCTGTTCCTGTCGCTGATGGTCATCCTGGGCACCCGTACGGCGCTGGGCGAGGCGGCCTTTGCCGAATGGGGCTGGCGCGTGCCGTTCATCGTGTCCATCCTGCTGCTGGGCATCAGCGTCTGGATCCGCTTGTCGATGAACGAGTCGCCGGCCTTCCAGAAGATGAAGTCCGAGGGCAAGACCTCCAAGGCACCGCTGTCCGAATCCTTCGGCCAGTGGAAGAACCTGAAGATCGTGCTGCTGGCGCTGTTCGGCCTGGTCGCTGGTCAGGGCGTGGTCTGGTACTCGGGCCAGTTCTACGCGCTGTTCTTCATGACCAGCGTGCTGAAGGTGGACTCAGGCACGGCCAACATCCTGGTGGCGCTGTCGCTGATCATCGGCACGCCGTTCTTCGTGATCTTCGGCACCCTGTCGGACAAGATCGGCCGCAAGCCCATCATCATGGCCGGTCTGTTGCTCGCCTGCCTGACCTACTTCCCGCTGTTCAAGGCGCTGACGGCCGCTGCCAATCCGGATCTGGCCAAGGCGCAAGCCAGTGCTCAGATCGTGGTCACGGTCGACCCATCGACCTGCTCGTTCCAGGGCAGCCCGATTGCGCGCGAAGTGGACTTCACCAGTTCCTGCGACATCGCCAAGCGCGCGCTGGCACAGAACTCGGCCAGCTATGAAACCGTGGCCGGCCCGGCAGGCACCGTCGCGTCGATCAAGATCGGCGACAAGGTCGTCAACTCCTTGAACGCTACTGTGGCCGCAGGCGGCTACAAGTTCGACGAAGACAGCGGCAAGAAGGTCGCCGCCTTCAAGAAGGATCTGGTCGAATCGCTGAAGGCCGCCGGCTACCCCACCAAGGCCGACCCGGCCAAGGTGAACACGCCGATGGTGGTGGCTATCCTGACCATACTGGTGATCTACGTGACCATGGTCTACGGCCCGATCGCCGCGATGCTGGTGGAGTTGTTCCCGACCCGCATCCGCTACACCTCGATGAGCCTGCCCTACCACATCGGCAACGGCTGGTTCGGCGGCATGCTGCCCTCGATCACCTTTGCGATGGTGGCCCAGAACGGCAATATCTACCACGGCCTCTGGTACCCGATCACGATCGCTGCGATGAGCTTTGTCATCGGCATGCTGTTCGTGCGCGAAACCAAGGACGTCGACATCTACGCGAAAGACTGAACTCTGACCCAGAACAGTCCCTGCGGACGGTTCTTCGCCGAGTTCAGGCCCGATCGCCTGCAAGCGATCGGGCTGACTGCGCAAACATGAAAGGCTGCCCCGGCAGCCTTTTTTCATTCCCGCCGCTCGCTTGCAAGCCCCACGCAAGCCCCATCCCGACAATCACCGGTGAGCGGTCCGACCGGGCCACAGCCATCAAATCAGGAGATCAGATCATGTGGAAAATCGCTTTGGCTTTTGTGGTGTTTGCCGCGCTGGCCTTGTGGGTGCTGTCCAAAGGCGGCAATGTGGACATGGGCGGCGAGAAGCATGGCGTCGAGGTCTCGCAGGAGAGTCCTGCTTCCGCTCCGGCCGCGCCGGCGTCGGCCGCATCGCAGTGAGTTGTGCCGGGTCTTGACATGCAGGCGCCGGCAGGGCGCACAATCTGCGAACCGCTTGAGATTTGTCACGCCACGCCGCCCAGGCCGGGGTTTCAATCTTGATGGCGGGTGGGAACTGTCTGACCGGCGCCCGCTCAGATCCTGTCCCTCGAAGTTCAAGGAGTGAACCATGTCCGAAGCAAGCAAGGCCCAGAAAGAACGCCTGATGGCCGACCTCCATATGGTGGTGGCCCAGGCCGAAGAGTTGCTGCGCGTCACCGCCGGCCAGACCGGCGAGGGCGTGGCCGATATGCGCGCCAAGCTGCAGGCCAAGCTCAGCAATGCGCGCGACAGCCTCAGCCATGTGCAGGAGGCCGCCATCGAGCGTGCCAAGGCTGCTGGCCATGCCGCCGATGACTATGTGCATGACAACCCCTGGCGCGCCATCGGAGCGGCGGCGGGCGTGGGCCTGATCGTCGGTCTGCTGATCGGGCGTCGCTGATGCCAGAGTCCGCAGGCCCCGAGCCCGGCCTGCTGGCAGCGCTGCGCCGCATCAGTGCCACGCTGATCGAGATCGCGCAGGTCCGGCTGGCGCTGATCGGCAACGAGCTGGAGCAGGAGAAGCTGCGCCTGCTGCAGTCGGCCATGGGCGCCTTGCTGGCGCTGATGCTGATCGGTGCCGGTGTGGTGACGCTGAGCCTGCTGATCGTGATGCTGGCCGGCGAGACCTACCGGCTCTGGGCCCTGGCCGCGCTGACGCTGGTCTATCTGGGGGCCGGTGTGTGGCTGTGGCGCCGCTCCTGCGAACGCCTGAAGCAGACTGGCGGCCCGTTTGCGGCCAGCCTGGCCGAACTGGTGCGTGACCGCGATAGCTTGCAGCCACCGCGCTGAACCCCCATGGCCTCGGAACAGGAACGTTTGCTGCAACTGCGCCAGATGGCGCTGCGCCTGCGCAGCGCCGAGTTGCGCATGCAGCTGACCCAGGAGGCCGAGGCCCTGCGAGCGCCGCTGGCCCTGGCCGATCAGGGCCGGCAGCTGCTGCTGTGGCTGCGGGCGCGGCCGGCCTGGACGGCGGGTGGTGCGGCCGGCCTGCTGGCCCTGCTGACCGGATTCAAGCCCCGCCGGCTGCTGCGCTGGGCCGGCCGGGGGCTGAGGGTCTGGCGCTGGGTGGCCCGGCTGCGTGGCTTTCTGCGGACCGGCTGAGGCACCCCGCTCAGCGCGCGTCCAGCACCATCTGCGTTTGCGTCACCAGGGCGCACAGGCGGCCCTGCTCGTTGCGAATGCTGGTCTGCCAGACCATGGTGCTGCGGCCGCGGTGCAGGGCCAGGCATTCGCCGGTGACCGTGCTGCCCAGCTTGGCGGCGGCGATGAATTTGGTGCTGGAGTCGGTGGTCGTGGTCAGCTTGCCCTCGGGCAGATTGACGAAGGTGCCAACGGCGCCCAGGGTGTCGGCAAAGGCCATCAGCGCACCGCCGTGCAGGGTCTGGCCGGTGGTGCACAGATCGGCACGCACCGCCAGGGTGGCGACCACACGTTCGGCGCTCAACTCGGTCAGCGTCACACCCATCAGGCCGGGGAACAGCGGCTGCAGGATGGCTTGGATGCGGGCAATGTCTTGCATGGCCGTCGCTCCTCCGGCTCAGCTGCTGGGCGGCCAGTGCCGGGCCCAGACCGGCGCGATCCGCGGATGGCGCTCGATCAGTTCCAGCGTGGCCAGGAACTGCGGCCGGGCCTGCGCCAGATGCTTGCGCGTGCCCGACCATTTGGAGACCACGGCGGCCATCAGATCGAGGCCGCCCGGGGCTTCGCCGCCGAGGAACGGAGCCGCGGCAAAGGTGTCGGCGAACATCTCCCAGTAGCCATGCAGCCGGGCCCGACCACCGCGCAGCAGGCGTTCGCGGGCCGAATCGTCGATATCGGCGCACCAGCGTTCGGGGTAGTCGGTCACACCGATGGCGGCATAGCAGTTGGCGGCAATGAAGACCAGGCCGCGCAGCGCCTGTGCGCGGCGCGCCGGGTCTTGCGGCAACAGCGCTGACTCGGGGTATTGCAGGCCCAGATGGATCAGCATGGCCGCACTCTCGGTCAGGACCGAACCGTCGGGCAGCACCAGGGTGGGGATCTGCTGCAGCGGATTGACGGCCTTGAGCCGGGCCTGCGCCGAGTCGGGCTCCCAGCTCGACGCGCGCTCGCTGCGGTAGGCCGCGCCAGCCCATTCCAGGGCAATCTCCACGATCGCGGAGCCCGAGCCCGCAGAACCGAACAAGGTGTACATCGATGCCTCCCGTGTCAGGAGGTGCCAGCATGCCACAGCGCCTGAAACCAATGAAACCGGCGCGGGGGCGCGGTGCAACACGCCTGAATCGGGTGCCCGGCAATCTTGGGGCTTCAGCAACGGAGTCCCACATGAGCCCGCAACACATCACCCTGATACGTCACAGCTTCAACCTGGTGCAGCCGATCGCCCCGCAGGCGGCGGCGCTGTTCTACCAGCATCTGTTCGCCGCCGATGCCTCGCTCAAGCCGCTGTTCAAGGGCGATATGCAGCAGCAGGGCGACTTGCTGATGAATATGATCGCGGCGGCGGTGCGGATTCTGGACAAGCCGGACAGCCTGCTGCCGGTGCTGCGCGCACTCGGTGCGCGCCATGGCGGCTACGGTGTGCAAGACGCACACTACGCCACGGTCGGTGCGGCGCTGATCCAGACCCTGTCCGATGGCCTGGGTGAGCACTTCACGCCCGAGGTGCGCGAGGCCTGGATCGCGATGTACGGCGTGGTCAGCAGCACCATGATGGAAGCCGCCCACGCCGCGGCCCAGGTCGACCAGCCCGCAGCGGCCTGAGACCGCTGATGCGCCTCGGCCACCTCGGCGTCGGCCCGGCGCCTCGACCGGCCAGGCCCGTGCGCGCAGCGCAGGAGGTTTGGTATGCCCCGGTGCTGGTGCTGGTGCTGGTGCTCGCGGTGTCGAGCGCTGCGGCCCTGATGGACAAACGCCTGCAGCCGGCTGAACCATGGGCCGTGCCGGTGGGTCTGGCACCGGCTGCGGTGGATGTCCCAGTTCAAGTACCAGTCTTGGCCGGGCCCGCCCAGGCCGTGATCGAGACCGATGGCGAGCGCTGGACCCTGGCCGCCCCCGGTCTGCCACGCGAGGCCGCCGCATTGCAGCTGGCCCTGCTCAGTCGCACCGAACTGCATGATCCGCAGCGCTTGCTGGCTGCTGCTGGCCGGCGCCCCGTGCATTGGTCGGCGGCCAGCCTGAGCCAGGCCTGGCAGGCACTGCTGGGCAGCGATCTGATTTCGGCCAGCTATTGCTCGGGTGCGGGGCACTGCCATGTCTGGGTCTTCGGCGCGGCGGCCGCTGCACTGCCGCGAGCCGCGTCAGCACCCGCATCGTTTGATTTTTTGCAGGTCGATCCCCCTGGCCTGTTTCCCGCGGAAGGTAGCTGAGCCCGAGGCTCGGCCCCCCGCGAATTTCGCTCACGTATTCATTCATTCAACCGAAAGCTTCCATGCACCACTTGCCATTCAAACCGCTGCATCGCCTCGCCATCGTCAGCCTCTCCCTGCTCGCGCTGGCCGCCGGCCACAGTGCCCATGCCCAAGCGACCATCGATCAGGCCAAGGTCATGGCGGGTGGGGTGACGCCCGGGGATGGTCCGGGCTTCCCGCTGACGCTCAGCGCACCGGGCACCTACAAGCTGACCGGCAATCTGATCGTTCCTGGCGGCCAGGATGGCATCCTGGTCAGCGTACCGAACGTGACCATCGATCTGAATGGCTTCAGCATCATCGGCCCCGGCGTCTGCAGCCGCAATGCCGGTACGGGCGCCGTCACCTGTGTCGGCGCCACGGGCACGAAGGGCATTGATGCGAACAGTCAGCTGGGCGGCTCGGACTCGGCCACGACCATCATGAATGGCACGGTGCGTGGCTTCATCCAGGGCATCGGTTTGCAAAGCGGCCGGCTGGAGCGCGTCAATGTGATGCACAACAACGGCTATGGGGTGACCAGCGGCGGGGTGATTCTGGTGGAACGCTGCTACGCCCACATGAATGCATCGACCGGCTTTTCGCTCACCGTGGCCCGTGTGACCGGATCGGTCAGCTCAATGAACGGAGGCAGTGGCTTTACCGGCCAGGCCAACGTCCGGAATCTGGTGCAAGACAGCAGCGCACTGGACAACGGGATCTATGGCTTCTACTCGCTCGCAGTCGGCGGCACGATTGCGGCACAGAACAAGTCCGCCAACTACTTGTGGCAAAAAGCCTGGGCAACAACCTGAATGACGGGACCCTGTTCTAAGCCGACCGGCCACGCCGTGCCGCCAGACCCACGCCAGCCAGGCCCAGCAACAGCAGGGCATGGGTTTGCGGCTCGGGGATGGTGGGCACCTGCACCAGCCGCCAGGTGTTGGTGCCGAAGTCCGTCATGTCGAAGTGCAGTGAAAGGGTCTGGCCGGGCTGGATGCCGAAGGTGTCGAAGTAGAAGTCCAGCTTGTCTGCCGGTTGGTTGGTGCGGTTGACGTGCCAGCCATCGACGTAGATGCCGTTGATGTCCACCTTGACCGACTTCAGCCATTCATCGAACGGCGTCGGCTGGCCGAAGGAAATGCCGTCGCTCTCGGGTGAGTCCACCCAGCTTCCGGCGGCATTCATCGTCTGCAGCTTGACGTGGAAGTCGGTCCACTTGTACGGGCTGCCGTTGAAGATGTACTTCCACACCGTCCAGTCACCGGTCATACCCGAGATTGAACGCGTATAAATCGGATCGAGCGACTGTGTGTTTTCCTGGAAGGTGACCGCCTGCGTCACGGCCTTGGCCGTGCCGGGGCCCAAGCTGAACACCAGACCCGCCCCGACAACAAGCGCGAATCGAACCCAAGACTTTGCTTGCATATTGCTTCTCCTGTGGTGATGGAACACCTGGGCGCGGCGTCTTGTTCGCAGCTCGCCCAAATCAGGTGCACTTTGAAACATTAGAGGCTGATACCAGCGGTGCAACCTTCAAGCTAGGGGGGGGACATAACGCGCTTGGTACACGCGCTTCATCGACTACTGAGCGCTGGCCTTGAAATCCGCGGAGTCGCGGATCTTGGTCTGCCCTGCTCAGGCCTCGGTCAGCGCCAGCACCCGGGCCACCAGTTCGGCCGGGGCGAAGGGTTTCTCCAGTGCGGCGCAGCCGGCCTCGCGCAGGAATTCGGACGCGCCAGGGCCCAGGGTGTCGCCGGTGACGAAGAGCATGCGCGTGGCCAGGTCGGGCCAGTGGAGGCTGACCTGGCGCCACAGCTGCGCGCCATCGACATCGGGCATGCGCAGATCGCTGACGATGGCGTCCACCCGCAGCTCGTCCAGCATCTGCAAGGCCACGGCACCGGACTCGGCAATCGCCACCTCGAAGCCGGCCAGCTCCAGCGCATCGCGCATCAGCTCGGCCAGTTCCGGCTCGTCATCGACCACCAGCACGCGGCGCTGGCGGCCGGCGTCGGGAATCGGCGCCGGGGCCTGGGCCGCCGCGCTGCTGCTGCCGCTCAATGGCAGGGTCAGCAGGAAGGAGGCGCCGCCCAGCGGACTCTCGGTCTCCAGCACCAGATCGCCGCCGTGCTCGCGCGCCACCCCGCGTGACACGGCCAGGCCCAGGCCGGTGCCCACGTCCTCGCGCTTGGTGGTGAAGAAGGGGGTGAAGATCTGCTCGCGTACCGCCTCGGCCACGCCGGGGCCGTTGTCGGCGACACGCAGCCACAGGCTGTCGCCCTGGGTTTCATTCACGCCACTGCTGATCTGCAGGCGGCGCTCGCCCGCTTGCATGCCCAGGGCCTGCTGGGCGTTGACGATCAGGTTCATCACCAGCTGGCCCAGCCGGTCGGGGTCGGCCGGCACCTCGGGCAGATCGGGGTCCAGGCGCAGTGCCACCGTCACGCCATCGGCGCGCAGGCTGTAGGCCAGCAGCTCGACGGCCGCGCGCACCAGATCGTTCAGCGGCACGGCCTGGCGGGTTTCGGGTCGGCTGCGTGCCATGTTCAGAAAGGTGCGCACGATGCGGCCGCAACGCTCGGCGGCCTCGCGTATGCGCTGGGCGTCGGCATGGGTGGCCTGGCCCTGCAGCTTTTCTTCGAGCAGGCTGGCGCGGCCCAGCACGATGGCCAGCGGGTTGTTCAGTTCGTGGGCCACGCTGGCCAGCAGGCTGCCCATGGTGCCCAGCTTCTCGCTTTGGCGCAGCGCCTGGCGCTGCTGGGCGATCTGCTGTTCGGCCTGGCGGCGTGCGCTGAGATCGGCGATGAAGGCGCTGTAGTGGGTGTGGCCCTGCAGCTCGGTCGGCGAGATCACCATCTCGACCGGGAACTCGCTGCCGTCGGCGCGCAGCGCCTGCATCTCCAGCCGCTTACCGGCCATGCGCGCCAGACCGCCAAAACTGGCCTGGCGGGCGCTGACCGGCACGATCAGCTCGCTCAGCAGCGCGCCGATGGCGGCGTCGCGGCTGAAGCCGAACATGCTCACCGCGGCGGGGTTCCAGTCGAGCACGCGGCCGTCTTCGTCGGCGGTGATGATGGCGGCCAAGGCGTTGTCCACCACGCTGGAGCGCAGTGCCTGGGCCAGGGCTTCGCGCTCGCTGGCGGCGCGGCTGGCCTCGAAGGTGTTGCGGATGCTGGTGATCCAGGGCATCCAGGTCGGCGACAGCTCGGGCGCCGGCGTGCTCACGTCGCCGGCGATGCGGCGCAGATACAGCAGCACCTCGCGCGCCGGCGAGACAAAGCGCCGCGCCAGCAGCCATTGCCCGGCCACGAACATCAGCAGCAGGGCCAGGGCCAGGGCCAGATAGGGCAGCAGGGCGGGCAGCACCGCCCGGTGCAGCGCGGCCTGGGGCAGGGCCTGCACCACCTGCCAGGGCGTGCCCGGTGCGGGGCTGACCAGCAGGGCCCACTCGGCATCGCTGCCGTTGGCACCGCCAAGGGCTTCGCTGAGCCGACCGGGGCGGGCGGCGGCGAGGTCAAGAGCGGCCTGGCCCAGTCCGTCGGGCAGGCGGCTGCTCAGCGCGACGCGCACACCGCTGCCGCCCGGTTTGCGCTCCTGCTTGCTCAGCGCCCGGGCCGAGTCGGCCAGGATGCGGCCCTCGCCATCGACGATCCAGAACCGTCCCTGCTCCGGCGCCTGCTCGCCGCTCCAGCGTTCGACCAGGGCCTGCAGCGCACTCAGCCTGAAGTCGAGCAGGATCTCGCCGCGGAACTCACCCCCCACCACCACCGGCGCCAGGTGCGACACCGTCATCAGGGCGCTGGCGTCGTCGAAGTAGGGCGGACTCCAGAACGAGGCGACGTCGGGGTGCTTGAGGGCCCATTCGCGCCTTTCCTGCGAACCGCTGCGCCGGTAGGGCGCCAGGCCGTACAGCGTGGTCTCGCCCATCGAGCCGATGGCCGTGGCCGAGGGGAACCAGGGGTAGGCGACCGACATCGCTGCGTCGGCCGGCAGCAGCCAGGAGGCGACAAAGCCCGGCGAGCGGGCATGGACGACGCGGGCCTGCTCGACAAAGCTCTGCGCCAGCTTCAGTAGCTGCGCATCGGGCGCGCTGCCATCGGGCTGGTACCACAGCAGCTGGCCCAGGCGCTCGCGGGTGGCGGCATCGGCCGCGTCCAGGGTCCAGCCATCGGGTCGGCCCTCGTGCTGGCGGGCCTGCAGCGCCTGGCGCAGGGCCGGGCCGTGGTCGGGCGGCTGGGCCCACAGCTGCTCCATCAGCCGGCGCAGATCGCGCACATGGTTGACGGCCGGCTGCACCAGCTCGGACAGCTCGCGCGCATGGGCCTCGCTGCGGCGCTCCAGGCCCTGCTGCACCGCGGCATGCTGCTGGCGGAATTGCGTGACCATCAACACGGCCAGCAGGGCCAGCAGCGGCGCGGCCAGCAACCACATGAAACGCCGCGTCGAGGCCAGCATGCGCGCTGCCTCGAAGCGGCCCTGGTTGGCCGGGCTCATCGGGACACCCTTCGCGCTACGCGCTGTCCCGCCGAGCGGGAATTCGCCCCTTCGGGCGGCCGGGCGGGGCTCATTGAGGCACCTCTTCCTGGTTCGCGGCCGGCATCACCGCGGCCAGCTGGCTCAACAGATCGGCCTTGGTGAAGGGCTTGTCCAGACTGGCGCAGCCGGAGCTCTGCAGGAACTGGCTGGCGCCACCCGACAAGGTGTCACCGGTGACGAACAGCATGCGCCGGGCCAGCGCCGGGTTGCGCGCCCGCACCGCGCGCCACAGCGCCGCGCCGTCCATATCGGGCATGCGCAGGTCGCAGACGATGGCATCGAAGCGGGCCGCCTCCAGCAGCTCCAGCGCCACCGCCCCCGATTCGGCGCTGGCCACCTCGTAGCCGGCGCTTTCCAGCATCGCACGCATCAGCTCGGCGATCTCGGCCTCGTCATCGACCACCAGCACCTGGCCCTGGCTCTGGAGTTCCAGCCCGCCCGGCTGGGTGGGCGCCGGTGGCGGCGGCAGGCTGCCGCCCAGCGGCAGGCTGAGCAGGAAGCGGGAGCCACCGTCCGGGCTGGCGGGCTCCAGGGTCAGCTCGCCGCCATGCTCACGGGCCAGCGAGCGCGACACCACCAGGCCCAGGCCCGTGCCCAGGCCCTCGGGCTTGGTGGTGAAGAAGGGCTGGAACAGCCGGGCGCGCACCGCCGCATCGATGCCGGGGCCGTTGTCGCTGACGCGCAGCCAGACGGTGGCGCCGTGCTCGACCCCGGTGCTGACGCAGACGCGGCGTGGCTCCTGTTTGCCGGCGGCCAGCGCCTGCTGGGCGTTGACCAGCAGATTCAGCACCACCTGGCCGATCTGGTCGGCATCGGCCATCACCTCGGGCAGCGGTTCCTGCAGCTGCAGCTGCAGCTCGATGCCATGGCTGCGGTAGCTGTAGGCCAGCAAGTCGGCGGCGGCGCGGGCGGCGGTGTTCAGGCTGGTCGCGCCACGCTGGGCCGGCTTGCTGCGTGCCATGTTCAGAAAAGTGCGCACGATGCGGCCGCAACGCTCGGCGGCCTCGCGGATGCGCGTCGCATCGCCGCGCAGTGCCGGCTGGTCCTCGCACTTCTCCTCGAGCAGATTGGCCCGGCCCATGACGATGGCCAGCGGGTTGTTCAGCTCATGGGCCACGCCGGCCAGCAGGCTGCCCATGGCGCTGAGCTTCTCGCTCTGGCGCAGGGCCTCGCGCTGGCGCTCGATCTCCTGGGCGGCGGCGCGGCGTTCGGACAGATCGGTGATCGAGGCGGTGTAGTGCGACTCGCCATCGACCTCGGTGCGCCACAGCACCATCTCGACCGGGAACTCGCTGCCATCGGCGCGCAGCGCCTGCAGCTCCATGCGCCGGCCCAGCACCCGGGCCGGCCCGCCCTCGCGCATGCGCCGCATGCCGGCCTCGTGCGGGCTGCGGTAGCGCTCGGGGATGATGACCTCGGCCACCGAGCGGCCCAGCGCCTGCTCGCGGCTGCAGCCGAACATCAGCTCGGCGGCCGGGTTGAACTCGCGTATCAGTCCCTGGCCATCGGTGGCGACGATGGCGGCCAGCGCCTTGTCGACGATGGCCGACTTGAAGGCCTCGCGCTGGCGCTCGCGCCTTTGCAGCTCGTGCTGGGTGCTGAAGGTCTGGGTCACCGCATCGACCCACAACTGCCAACGCCGGCCCAGCCGCGGCGCGGGGGCATCGCGCTGCTCGGTGAGGGCGCGCAGATAGGCCAGCACCTCCATCGCCGGGTTGACGAAGCTGCGGCTCAGCAGCCACTGGCCGGCCACGAACATGGCCAGCAGGGCCAGCGCGATCACCGCATTGGGCAACAGGCTGGGCAGCACGGCCTGGCGCAACGAGGCCTCGCTCTGCGCGTGGACGTAGGTCCAGGGCGAACCGGGTCGCTGCGCCGCCGCCAGCACCCAGCCGCCGGCATGCAGGGGCTTGCCCGGCCGCTCCAGCGCCAGGGCGAGATCGGCCATTGCCAGACCCTCGGGCAGGCGACTGGCCAGCGCGGTCTTGACGTGGGTGTCGGCCACCGCGCGGCCCGCGACCCGGCGCAGCGGCAGGCTGGAGTCGGCCAGCACATGGCGCTGGCCATCGACGATCCAGTCGCGGCCGGCCGCCGGCAGCCAGCCGTCCATGCGGCGCTGCAGCTCGGCGATGCGCAGGTCCAGGCTGACCTCGCCCAGCATCTGGCCATCGACCACCACCTCGGCCATATGCGAGACCACCAGCTCGCCATCGAGCTGGCTGACGTAGGGCGGGCCCCAGCGGCCCTGGCGCGCGGCGTCGGTCTTGGGGTCTTTGGCCAGGCGTGCGCGCGTGCGCTGCGCCGCCTGCGCGCGCAGCGAGGCAATCGCCTGCATCGAGGGCAGCTCCAGCGACTGCAGGATGGAGGCCGTGGACACAAAGGGGTAGCCAAACGAGGTGTTGACGTCCATGCCGGCGAACCAGGAGGCGACAAAGCCCGGCTCGCGCGCATGGACCCGGCGCACCTGCTCGGTGAAGGCCTGGGCGCGGCGCTGCCAGGCCTCGGGGAAGCTGCGGCTGCCCGGCTCGGCCCACCAGACCTGGCCATAGCGGGCCTGCTGCTGCGGGCTGGCGGCGTCGAGGCTGAAACCATCGGCCGCGCCATCGACCTGCCGTGCTTGCAGCGCCCGGGCCAGGCCGGGGCCGGCATCGGGCGGCTCGTTCCAGACCGACTCCATCAGCACCCGCATGTCATGCACATGGGCCTGGGCCGGCTGGGCCAGCGCGGCCAGCTCCTGGGCATGCTCGTCGAGCTGGCGGGCAATGGCCTGTTCGGCATCGGCGATGCGCTCGTGGTACTGCAGTGCCGTCAGCACCAGCAGCAGCAACAGCACCGGCACCAGCAGCAGCCAGATCAGCCGGCGGGTCGCGTGGAGGGTTTGCAGCGCCGGATCGGCAGTCATTCCAGGTCCAAGACCGAGCGCACCTTGTCCAGCAGGTCGGCCTTGCTGAAGGGCTTGTCCACACAGGGGCAGCGGGTGTCGGCCAGGAAGCGCCCGGCGGCGGGCGACAGGGTGTCGCCGGTGACGAAGACCATGCGCCGGGCCAGCCCCGGATGCAGGCGCCGCACCTCGCGCCACAGCGCCGGGCCGTCCATGCCGGGCATGCGCAGATCGGAGACGATGGCGTCGAAGCGGGCCTCGGCCAGCAGCTCCAGCGCCACCTCGCCCGACTCGGCGGTGGCCAGCTCGTAGCCGGCGCTCTCCAGCATCTCGCGTATCACCTGGGCCAGCTCCGCCTCGTCATCGACGACCAGGATGCGCGCCTGCTGCTCGACCTCCAGCGCGGCCGGCCGGGTGTCCACCGGCACCTGCCGGTGCTCCGGCGGCGCCAGCGGCAGGCTGAGCCGGAAGCTCGCGCCGCTGCCGGTGGGCGAGACCTCCTCCAGGCGCAGGCTGCCGCCATGCTCCAGCGCCACCGAGCGCGAGAAGGCCAGGCCCAGGCCGGTGCCCGCGCCCTCGCCCTTGGTGGTGAAGAAGGGGTCGAAGATGCGCTCGCGCAACTCCTGCGCCACGCCGGGGCCGTTGTCGGACACGCGCAGCCAGGCCTGGCGGTTGCGTCCGCTGACCTGGCCGCGCTCGTCCTCCAGCCCGGTCTCGATGCGCAGCTTCAGCGGCTGCGGCCGCCCGGTCAGCGCCTGCTGGGCGTTGACCAGCAGATTCAGCAAGACCTGGCCCAGCTGATCGCCGTCGGCCTGCACCGAGGGCAGCTCGTCGGCCAGGCGCAGCTCGACGGCGATGCCGCTGGTGCGCAGGCTGTACTGCAGCAGATCGACGGCGCCATGTACCAGCTCGTTGAGCTGCACCGGCTGTTGCTGGCCCTTCTTCTGCCGCGCCATGCTCAGGAAGGTGCGCACGATGCGCGCGCAGCGCTCGGCCGCCTCGCGGATGCGCAGCGCGTCGTTCTGCAGTTCCAGGCCCTCGGGCAGATGGGTCAGGCCCTCGGTGCGGGTTTCGAGCAGGGTGGCGCGGCCCATCAGGATGGCCAGCGGATTGTTCAGCTCATGGGCCACACCGGCCAGCAGGCTGCCCATGGCGCTGAGCTTCTCGCTCTGGCGCAGGGCCTCGCGCTGGCGCACGATCTGCTCCTCGGCGGCATGGGCCTGGGTGGCATCGACGATGGAGGCGGTGAAGAAGGAGCGCTCGCCGACATGGGTGCGCCACAGCACGATGTCGATCGGGAACTCGCTGCCGTCGGCGCGTACCGCGCTCATCGCAATGCGCTGGCCCAGCAGCCGCGGCGCACCGCCCTCGCGCATGCGCCGCATGCCGTCGTTGTGGGCCTGGCGGTAGCGCTCCGGCGTGATCAGATCGGCCACCGGTCGGCCCAGGGCACTGGCGCGGGTGTACTGGAACATGACCTCGGCGGCGGGGTTGAATTCGACCACCCGTCCGTCGTCGTCGGTGGTGATGACGGCGGCCAGCGCATGGTCGACGATGGCGCTTTTCAGCGCCTCGGTCTGCTCGGCCTGGCGGGCCGAGGCGCGCCACTGGTCAAAGGTGTCGCCAACCAGGCGGAACCAGGGCGCCCACAGCTTGGAGGCCGGCGGCGAGGCGGCCCCCGGCGCGGCCGCTGCCCGGCGCAGATAGTCCACCAGCTGCAGCGCCGGCGCGGTGAAGCTGCGCCACAGCAGATACAGCACCAGGGCGAGCATCAGCACGAACTCGGCGGCCACCACAAGCTGCGGCCAGAACAGCTCCAGCACCATGCGCTGCACGCTGGACTCGGGCAGCAGGGCCAGGACTTGCCAGGGCGCCATCTGCAGGCTGCGCTGCGTCAGCGCCTGGCCGCCCAGGTCCACGGCGGCGTCGCTGGCCAGGGCCTCGCTGCGGCGTGCCGGATCCAGCTGGGGCACGCCGGCGCCGGCGGCCTGGTCCACCAGTTCGTCGCCGCGCCGGTCGAGCAGCCAGAACTGGCCGCTCTGCGGCTGGGTCGGGGCCTGAAGGTTCGCCGGTCCGGCCAGCGCCTGCTGCAGGCGCGCCAGCGGCACGTCGATGGCCACCACGCCCAGCAGGGTGACGTCACGCCACAGTGGCGCGCGCAGGGTGATGTAGCGCGTGCCCTGGGCATCCGTCCAGGGCGATGACCAGTCGGGCTCGAAAGCCTCGCCGCTGGCCACATTGCGGCTGGCGATGGCCGTGCGCCGGGCCAGGTTCTTCAGATAGACGGCCAGCGTGCGGTCGCCGGCATCACCCAGCAGGCTGGCGCTGGACTGCCAGGGGTGCAGCCAGGCCTGATCGCTGGCGGCGCTGATGAAATAGGCGCGGTTCAGGGCCGGGTTGGCCTGGGCCGCCAACTGGGCCTGCTCGCCGAAGGTGGCGGCGCGGGCCAGGGCCTCCTGCAGCCTGGCGGCGGGGAGCGGCTGGGCACTGCTCAGCAGCAGCTGGGCGCCGCTGTCTTTGAGCAGCGCGGGCAGGCCGTCCAGGCTGAGCTCGTGGCGGCCGGGCTCGGCGGGGTGGGCGGGCAGCAGGAAGTCGGCGGTCAGGCCACCCGGGGGCAGGTCTCGCCACAGCAGGTCCTGGGCCAGGGCGCGCAGCCGCAGCACATCGTCTCGCACCGGGCGCAGCAGCCGGTCCACCGCGGCGCTGCGCTGGTCGGCGGCGATCGCCAGCTCGCGCAGCGCGGTGTGGCGATAGGCCTGGTACTGTCGCTGCGCCAGCCACAGCATGGACAGCAGCGCCGGCAGCGCCAGCGCCAGCACCAACCAGGTGTAGCGCCGGCGCAGCCGGGTGACGTCGAGGACGGAGACGGTGTCTGCGCTCAATAGATGGCCTTGCTCAAACCTCGCCTCCGCCGGGCACGAAGACATAGCCCACATTGCGCACGGTCTTGATCAGCTCCGGTTTGTCCGGATTGCGCTCGATCTTGCGCCGCAGCCGCATGATGCGCAGATCGATCGAGCGGTCGAACACGTCCCAGCCGCGGTTGTGCGCCTGCTCCATGATCTGGTCGCGGTTCAGCGGCCGGTTCGGATGGCGGGCGAACAGGGCCAGCAGATCGAATTCGGCGGCGGTGATGTCGATGGCCGCGCCATCGGCACCGCTCAGCCGGCGCTCGTCGAGGTCCAGCCAGCAGGCACCGAACTGCACTCGCTTGCTGTTGTTGGCGGACGGGGCGGCTTCCGGGGCGGGCGCTGCGGCAGCTGCTGCAGGCGCTGCCTGCAGGCGTCGCAGCACGGCCCGCACGCGCGCCAGCAGCTCGCGCATCTCGAAGGGCTTGGGCATGTAGTCATCGGCGCCCAGTTCCAGGCCGACGATGCGGTCCACTGACTCGCCGGCCGTGGTCAGCATCACCAGGCCGGTGCCGGGATGGGCTTCGCGCAGCCAGCGTGCCAGCGACAGGCCGTTCTCGCCGGGCATATTGACATCGAGCAGGGCCAGATCGGGGCGGCCCAGGGCCACCATCGCGCGGGCCTGGGCGGCGTCGGCGGCGGTTTGCACCACGAAGCCGTGGCGGGTGAAGTACTCGCTGAGCAGCTCGCGCAGCTCGGGCTCGTCGTCCACGACCAGCACCGTCGCGGGGTTGTGGGGCTCCGTCATGACCGTGGCTCCAATCTTGTTCTGGGGGGCATCATATCGGGCCGTTGCGGCCGGGCTGACGCTGGGCCAGAAGGGGGCGCCCGCGGGCAGGGTGGCGCAGCTCATCATGCGCATTCCCGCTCATGTCGCGGGTCGGCCAGTGCCTCGTTGCGGAACACGCCCGGCTGGGTGTCGGCAAAGTCGGCCCATTGCGGAGCGCCGGCCGCCGTGCGCGGCAAGAGGGCCTGCCAGGGCCGGTGCAGACCGTGTTGCGGAGCGAAGAAGCGCCGCAGCGCGGCTTGCACGAGATTCTGGTTGGACATGGGAGGGTTCCGGTAGGAGTGGGCTGGATGCCTTGTCGCTACTGTCGCGCCGCCGTGTATCACCGGCATTTCCCGCCGGCGGGCCCCTGTTTCAATTGTTTCAGCGCCGCCCCGGACAACAAACGAAACAAGCTGCCCGCGCAGGGAAGCCCGGCTGAAACGTCGGCCCGCCAAGCTCCGCACGGTTCCGCCCCCTCAACCGCAGCCCGCTACGGCTGCTGCACCTAGAAAGCGCCTCATGTTCAAGACTCTTCCCGCCACCGCCCTGATCGCCGCCGGCCTGCTGGCCTTCAGCACCACCGCCTCGGCCGCCTTGCCCGACTTCGCCAGCTTCAGCGCCCTGGGCGATGTGGCCAATACCAGCAATCCCGGTGTCTGGGAGTCGCATCAGCTCGACGTGACCGCCTTTGTTGCCGGCGCCACCCATGCCGAACTGAGCTTTGACCTGGCCAACGACCTGCCCGGCTCCAACTCCACCGCCATCAACGCGCCGACCAAGGCCCACCTGTACTTCGCCGCCGAGGCCGGACAGTTCTTCATGAACTTCGAATACTTTGCCGACCAGATCCAGCCGGCCTATTCGTCAGCCCACTTCCGCGCCGTGCGCCTGACGGTGGACGGGCAGGACTATCGCGACCAGTTCATGGCCTTCGATGCCGACCTCGGCCCGGCCCTGATCGGCACCGCGCTGGACGGCGACGGCCCCGGCAGCAATGTGCTGGGCCAGACCGGCTTCGAGGGCCGCACCTATGTGCTCAGCGCCGTGCCCGAGCCCGAAAGCTATGCGTTGCTGCTGGCCGGCCTGGCGGTGATGGGCGCGCTGTCACGCCGCCGCAGCCCACCCGTCGAGCCCAACGCCTGAAGGGGGCCCCGCCATGAATATTCGCAAACCGCTTCTCTGTGCCTCACGCAAGCCGCTGCTGGCAGCGCTGCTGGGCCTGGCCGCCCTGGGAGCACAGGCCGCCGAGGCCGCCGATGCTGCGATCGAGAAAGCCCTGGCCGCCGCGCAGCAGGACAAGCGCGGCATCACCGTCTACGTCCGTGGCCAGACCCTGGGCGGCGCCGTGGTGCGCCTGGAGCCCGGCCAATGGGTCGAACTGCGCAACCAGCAGTTCGGCCGCATCGTCGTGCGGCTGGACCGCATCGATGCGGTGGCACTGCCCTGACAGGCCTGTCCTTGCCCCAGGCAGAAAAGGCAGCCTCGGCTGCCTTTTCTGCGTCTGCCAACCGGTATCAGCCCATGCGGCGCAGGCGCTGCGTCAGGCCCAGGCCGATCAAGCCCATCAGCATCAGGCCATAGGTGGCGGGCTCGGGCACGGCGGGTGCGACGCCACCGCAGTTGGCGGTGCAGGACAAGCTGGTCAGGCGGCCCTGCAGCATGCCGACCGACGATTCGTACTTGAAGGCCGACCAGCTGAAGTCGCTGAATTTCAGTCCGCCCGCCGGTTGGGGCAGGGCGTCACCGGCGAACAGTGCCTGGCTGGCGTCGTCCAGCGACAGGCTGAAAGACTTGCTCTTGCTGGCGTTCTGGGCCAGCGCGCCGAACTGGTCGATGCCGCCCAGGTTGTTGGAGACCAGGATGTTGAAGATGCTGTTCAGCGTCACCGTGGCGGGCTCGTCGCCGTTGAAGCTGACCGTCATGCCGTAGGGAGCGCCGGCCATGGCATAGGCGGCCGTGCTGGCGTCGGCAATGCCGTCGACCAGGCCGGAGGTAAAGGTGAAGCTGCCGGTGAAGTCGGTCCAGCCGCGCTCGGCCTCGTCATCCAGCACCGTGCCGGCAAAGCTGTAGCTGATGTCGGCAGCGAACACCGGGGCGCAGAAGGCTGCGCAGACCAGGGTCGCAAGCAGCTGAGGTGGGAGTTTCATGGAATCCTTGATGATGTCGGTGTGATGGCGGGGCGCCAAAAGCCATGGTCGCGCCCAGGGGTATCACCGTGGTTTCATTGCGGTGGCGGCGGCGTTTCATTTGTTGCCGCTGCGCCGACGGATTCCGCACCTGCAAAGAAAAAGCCCGCACGGGGCGGGCTGCTCGTCTATCGCGAAGGGCCTTGGCGCGCCTGCAGCGGCGCGGTGGCTTCAGTACAGGTCTTCGGCAAAGGCTTCGCTGCGGTAGAAGCCCGGCAGCTTGTCGCTGTGGAAGGCGCTCATCGGACCATTCTGCGGGCCGTTGTACGGGCGGTAGCTCAGGGGCGCTGGCCGCACATCCCGCCAGGTGCCACGCACGGCATTGGTGCCGGTGGGGCGACCCAGCAAACGCTTCAGGGTGGTGCTCAGGCTTTGGCGGGTGGTCATGGTGGCTCCGTGAGTGACAGCGATCAATGCAGTGAATGTGCCCGCGTCACGTATCAGTCCCGTGTCAACTCTGCGACGCTTGTGTTTCAGATGTTTCGACCTGTATCCGTCGTGGACTTGATCTGCCTCCTTGCGCCGCGGCGGCCTCTGGTTCACAGTCTGGCGACGCAAAGACAGCATAAGAAAGAGGAGTTCCCATGAGTGAGTCCGTCACCCGCGTCAGCCAGCCCGCCGATGCGGCCAGCCTGCCGCCGCAGACCATCAGCGGCGAGGTTTTGCTGGAGAAATATGCCAAGGGCGACGAGCAGCATCTGGATGTCGTGCGCCTGCGCGTGGCCCGCGCCCTGGCCGTGGCCGAGGCGCCCGAGCAGCGCGCGCTGTGGGAGGCCAGGTTTCTTGATGCCCAGCGCCGCGGCTTCATCCCGGCCGGGCGCATCAATTCCGCCGCCGGCACCGATCTGAGCGCCACCCTGATCAACTGCTTCGTTCAGCCGGTGGGCGACTCGATCGCCCAGTTCGAGGACGGCCACCCCGGCATCTACACCGCCCTGACCGAAGCCGCCGAGACGATGCGCCGCGGCGGCGGCGTCGGCTACGACTTCTCGCGTATCCGTCCGCGCGGCGCCTGGGTGGGCAGCACGCAGAGCAGCGCCTCCGGCCCGGTCAGCTATATGCGGGTGTTCGACCGCTCCTGCGAGACGGTGGAGTCGGCCGGCTCGCGCCGCGGCGCGCAAATGGGCGTGCTGCGCTGCGACCACCCGGACATCGAGGAGTTCATCCATGCCAAGGACCAGGGCGATCTGAAGAACTTCAATATCTCGGTCGGCGTGACCGACGACTTCATGAAGGCCGTGCAGGCCGACGCCGCTTTCGAGCTGCTGCACCGCGCCGAGCCCGGCGTGCAGGCCAAGGCCGATGGCGCCTACCAGCGCGGCGACGGCCAATGGGTCTACCGCAAGCTGCAGGCCCGCGAGCTGTGGGACCAGATCATGCGCTCCACCTACGACCATGCCGAACCCGGCGTGCTGTTCCTGGACCGCATCAACAAGGACAACAACCTCAGCTACTGCGAGACGATCACGGCGACCAATCCCTGCGTGACGGCCGACACCTGGGTGATGACCGCCGATGGCGCGCGCCAGGTGCACGAGCTGATCGGCCAGCGTTTCACGGCGGTGGTCGATGGCAAGGCTTATGCGACCGAGTCCGAGGGCTTCTTCTTCACCGGGCAAAAACCCGTCTTCAAGCTCAGCCTGGAGCAGGGCCAGACCTTGCGCCTGACAGCGGACCATCCAGTGCGCAAGGTCACCCGCAAGACCCGCTATCTGGTGGAGAGTGCCTGGGTCAAGGCCGGCGAGTTGCAGCCCGGCGATGAGTTGCTGCTGCACGATCATCGTGCGCTGCCGGGATGGGAGGGTGCCCACACCGAGGCCGAGGGCTATCTGATCGGCCTTCTGATCGGCGACGGCACGCTCAAGGCCGACAAGGCCGTGCTGTCTGTCTGGGCACCGGAGCTGAAGGCCGTGGGCAGTGATCTGGGTCTTCGCCCAGCCAGCGTCAGCGCCATCATGGCAGCGGCCGAAAGTGCCGCGCAAACCTTGCCGCATCGCGCCGATTTCAAGGGCTGGCAGCGCCCGATCACTTCGCGCGGCGAGTACAGGCTGGCTTCTGCGCCCTTGCGCGACCTCGCCTTGTCGCTGGGCGCAGCGCCGGGCCACAAGAAGATCACACCGTTGATGGAGCGCGCCTCGTCGGACTTCAGCCGCGGCCTGCTGCGCGGTCTGTTCGATGCCGACGGCTCGGTGCAGGGTAGCCAGGACAAGGGTGTCAGCGTGCGTCTGACCCAGGCCGATCTCGACACCCTGCGCTCGGCCCAGCGCATGCTGTTGCGCCTGGGCATTGCTTCGACGATTTACCAGCAGCGCCGCCCGGCCGGGCTGAGCCTGCTGCCCGATGGCCGCGGGGGCCAGCGTGAGTATCCGCAGCAGGCGCTGCGTGAGTTGGTGATCAGCGGTGAAAACCTGCAGCGCTTTGCCGACGGGGTTGGCTTCGAAGACGGCAGCAAGCAGACGCGACTCAATGAATTGCTGGCCAGCTATCGGCGCGAACTCAACCGCGAGCGCTTTGTGGTCACGGTGCAAGGCCTGCAGGCCGAGGGCGTAGAGGCGGTGTACGACGTGACGATCGAGCATGTGCATGCCTTCGATGCCAACGGCTTGTATGTACACAATTGCGCGGAGCAGCCCCTGCCGCCCTACGGCTGCTGCTGCCTGGGCAGCGTGGACCTGACCTTCTTCGTCGAGCGCGCGTTCGAGGCCGATGCCCGCTTCAATGACGCCGCCTTCGCCGAGGTCTGCTCGGTGGCCACGCGGATGCTGGACAACGTGCTCGACGTCACCGTCTGGCCGCTGCCGCAGCAGCAGCAGGAGGCGGCCAACAAGCGCCGCGTGGGCCTGGGTTTCACCGGCCTCGGTGATGCGCTGATCATGCTCAATCTGCACTACGACAGCGACGCCGCGCGGGCCATGGCGCGCCACATCAGCGAGGTGATGCGCGACGCCGCCTACGGGGCCTCGGTCGATCTGGCCAAGGAGCGTGGTGCCTTTCCGCTGTTCAATGCCGATATGTATATGAGCCGCGGCAACTTCGCCTCGCGGCTGCCCGGCCCGCTGAAGGAGCGCATCCGCAGCAGCGGCCTGCGCAACTCGCACCTGCTGTCGATCGCGCCCACCGGCACCATCAGCCTGGCCTTTGCCGACAATGCCAGCAATGGCATCGAGCCGCCGTTCAGCTGGAGCTATACCCGCAAGAAGCGCATGGCCGATGGCAGCTACAAGGAATATGCGGTCGAGGACCATGCCTGGCGCCTGTACCGCCATCTGAAGGGCAAGGACACGCCGCTGACGCCGGCCTTCGTCACCGCGCTGGAGCTGAGTGCCCACGCGCACGAGGCCATGGTCGCGGCGGTGGCGCCCTGCGTCGACACCTCGATCTCGAAGACCGTCAATGTGCCGGCCGACTATCCCTACGAGGACTTCCAGGACCTGTATCTGCACGCCTGGCGCTCGGGCCTGAAGGGCCTGGCCACCTACAGGCCCAACAGCATCCTCGGCTCGGTGCTGAGCGTGGACAGCGCGCCCAAGGCCGCGCCGCAACCGCTGCTGCCCACCGATGGCACCAACCAGCGCCTGCGCCTGGAGCGCCTGCCCGCGGCGCCGGTGCTGGCCTCGCTGCGCTGGCCCAGCCGGCCCGATCTGTCGGGTGGCAATCCGGCCTGGAGCTTCATGATCCAGCACCCGCACGGCGAGTTTGCGCTGTTCGTTGGCGAGCTGCCGGCCGAAGGCCCTGGCATGGGCCTGTTCGGTGCGACCCTGCCGTTCGAGGTGTGGGTCAATGGCGCCGAGCAGCCGCGCGGTCTGGCGGCGCTGGCCAAGACCCTGTCGATGGACATGCGCGCCAATGACGCGCAATGGCTGAAGCTCAAGCTCGACGCCCTGACCACGGTGGCCGAGGAGCGTTCGTTCGACATGCCCTTCCCGCCGCATGGCGAGCGCCGCCTGTTCCCCGGCGTGGTGGCCGCCACGGCGGCGGTGATCCGCTGGCGCTGCGAGCAGCTGGGGGTCTGGGCGCAGACCGGCCCGACGCCGGTGCTGGACGCGATGTTCAGCCGCGAGGAGCCGCGCACCGGCCCTTCGGGCACCTTGGCCTGGGCGGTGGACATCGAGAACCCGGCCACCAACGAGGCTTTCACACTGACCCTGAAGGAGGTCAGCCTGCCGAGCCACGAGGTCGGTGGCAACACCCGGCCTTGCGCCCTGGGTTTCTCGGGCAACTACCCGCGTGCCTACGACGGGCTGGCGCGCCTGCTGTCACTGGACATGCGCGTCGTCGATCCGGGCTGGATAGGCATGAAGCTGCGCAAGATGCTCAATGTCGGCGAGCCCCTGGGCCACTTCATGGCCCCGGTGCCCGGCGAGCGCCGCCAGCAGGTCTGGCCCTCGACGATCGCCTATGTCGCGCGGCTGATCATCCACCGCTACGCCATGCTGGGCGTGCTCGACGAACAGGGCTTTCCGCTGCGCGAAATGGGCGTGCTCGAGAACCCGTCGCAGCGAAGCGCCAAGCCCGGTGCCCAGCCGGCGCCGATGGCCGGTTCGGCTTGCCCGGAATGCGGCAACCACACCGTCATCCACAAGGATGGCTGCGAATTTTGCACCGCCTGCGGGTATGTGGGGCAGTGCGGCTGAGTTGCATGCCAGGTGATCCGCCAAGTGTGCGTGCGCGGCCAGGCTGGCATACGACGCCCGTCGCAGCCCCCGGCCGCCTAAGGCAACATCAAACCTGCGCTTGACCCCCATCGACCGCAAGCTCGATACCGTTGACGTAGCTGGAATCGTCTGACGCCAGGTAGAGCACGCTCTTCGCGATTTCTTCCGGGCTGCCAACCCGCCCCATGGGCACGGAGGCGGCGAGATGATCAAGCAGGCCTTGCTGCGCGGCGGCGTCCGGGCCGGCCAGCTCGACGAGACCTGGCGTCGCCGTGGGTCCGGGGCTGATGGTGTTGATGCGGATGCCTCGACCTTTGAGATCAAGGATCCAGTTGCGCGCAAAAGAACGGATGGCGGCCTTGGACGCGGCGTACACGCTGAAGTTGGCGGTGCCTCGATTTCCAGTGCTCGAGCTCGTCAGGATGATGGACGAGTTGTCGCTGAGCAGCGGCAAGGCCTTTTGCACGGTGAACAGCACCCCCTTCACGTTGCGGTCGAAGGTGTCGTCAAAATGAGCCTCGGTCACCTGGTCCAGCGGCACCATGCTGCCGCCGCCAGCGTTGACGAACAGAACGTCGATACGCCCTTTCAAGGCCTTGACCTGGCTGTAGAGCCTGTCCAGGTCGTCCAGTTTGGCTGAGTCGACTTTCAAGCCGGTGGCGTTACCAATGCTCTTCACGGCTGCATCAAGTTCGGCCTGGCGTCGTCCGGTGACAAACACGTGTGCGCCTTCTGCGGCGAAAAGCTTGGCCGTGGCCAGGCCTATGCCGGTGGTGCCTCCAGTAACGACTGCGATTTTTCCATCAAGTTTGTTTGCCATTTCGGGCTCCATCAAGTTCGTGCCGTGAGCTTAAGAAATCCTCCTCGTTTACGATATAGAAATGATTGAAAACAATCATTGCAGGAATAGTCATGTCAAAGCTGCCAGACTTTGAGGGCCTCGCCTATTTCGCCAAAGTGGTCGAGGAGCGCAGCTTTGCAGGAGCGGCTCGCGCACTGACAACATCGGTCGCCACCGTGTCGCGCGGCGTGACACGCCTGGAGGAACGGCTGGGCGCTCGGCTCTTCAACCGGACCTCCCGCCAAATCGCGCTCACGGAGTTCGGAAAGAATTTGGCGGAGTCCGCGAGCAGGATCCTGCGGGATGCGGAGGAAGCAGAAAACGCAGCAAGGGAACTGTCGTCGAATCCGCGCGGATTGATTCGCCTGGCCGTGCCGATGTCCTTTGGCCTGCGTTGGGTGGCACCGTTGATGCCGGAGTTTCTCAAGATGTACCCCGAGCTCTCCGTAGACTTGCACCTGTCCGACGAGAAGGTCGATCTGGTCGGCGAGGGCTTTGACGCAGCGCTTCGCATTGCCGTCCTGCCCGATTCTTCGCTGGTGGCCAGGCGCATCTGTCCCGTGTCCCCGCTCATCGTCGCCAGTCCGGCCTACCTGGCACGTTGCGGCGTACCGCAGACGCCGAGCGACCTGCCGACACGAGACTGTCTGGGGTACGCCTACCGCGCTCGCAACGATGTGTGGCGCTTTGTCAATGACGCGGGCGACGAGGACGTGGTCACGCCGGCTGGGCGGCTCAGGGTCACCAACGTGGACGCATTGATTCCAACCTTGCTCGACGGACTGGCGATTGCCGAATTGCCCGACTTCATTGCATCCGAATATCTGCGCGATGGTCGGCTCGTCGCCATCCTCAAGGGCTGGTCTTTGCCCAAGGGCGGCCTGTACTTTGTGACGCCCTCGGGCCGGTCCCGGGCGGCCAAGGTGGAGGCGCTGAGTGACTTCCTGCTCAGGCGTTTGACCGATACAGCTTGGAGCCTTCAGGCATAGCGCCATACCACTGCGTGACGAGCCTGGCGGAACTCTCGCGCAAAACCCGCTTCGCCGACTGATCGCGGCTCATGCCGAAACGCCAACCAGCTGGCTGGCCACGTCCCACAGGCGCTGCGCGTTGGCCGGATTGAGGGCGTAGGGCGCTACGCCTGTGAAGTCTGCAGGGCGTTGTTCCACGACCGGTGCTTCATTGCAGTCCTCGAAATAGCGTCCGCCCACGCGCTGCAACAAGGGCGACGCAGCCAGCAGCACCGACGTGGCGGCACCCTGCTCAGGGGTCTTGCGGCGCTCAAGCGGTGTCTTGAGCCCACCGGTGTGCTTTTGGAGCTTGGTGGCAATCGCCCCGGGATGGACGGCATTGCTGAAGATGCCTTCATGCTGCCAGCGCTGCGTGGCTTCGACCGCCATCAGCACACAGGCGGTCTTGGCCTGGGCATAGGCAACGAAGGGCTCGTAGGCACGGAACCGGAAGTGCAGATCGTCGAAAACCACAGGGCCGAGCAACTGCGCACTGGAACTCAGCGACACGACGCGTGCGCCCTAGGCCGCCTTGAGCGCCGCGTGCAGGCCGCAGGCCAGCGCGAAGTGCCCGAGGAAGTTGGTCGCGAACTGCATCTCCCAGCCCTGGGCCGTGGTCTGCAGCTCGGGAATCGCCATCACGCCGGCGTTGTTGATGAGGATGTGAAGCGGGCCGCGCCATTGCCGGGTGAATTGGCGCACCGACGCCAGGTCGGCCAGATCCAGGGCTGCGACATGAACGGCGCCTCGGCCGGCAGCGCGGAGCTCTTGCGCCAGCTCCAGCGCCGCTTCGGGGCGGCGGACAGCCAGCGTCACCTCGGCCCCGGCGTTCACCAGCGCCCTCGAAGTCTCCAGACCGATGCCGGACGCGCCACCGGTAACGACGGCCCGTTGGCCGGAGAGATCAACGCCGTGAAGCACCTCGCTGGCGGTGGAGTGGAAGCCGAAGGGGGTGGTGATGCGGGACATGAGGAGGGGCCTGAGTGGAATGTTGCTCCAGCTTAGGCGTCGCCGATTGATTTGATAAGTAGCACAATACTGCATGTAAGAGTGCAAACAATTCATCAATCAGCAGTGCGCAAGCGGCCGGCAGGAGCTGACTCATGAAACGAACAGAACTCTCCGGCTTGCAGGCTGTTGTCGCCGTGGCTGCACGCAACAACTTCCGCTTGGCAGCGGCCGACCTGGGGCTGTCGGCATCCGCCGTCAGCCACGCGGTGTCCGCGCTGGAGGCGCGAATGGGCGTGCGCCTGTTCCATCGGACCACCCGCAGCGTCGCGCTGTCCGAGGCGGGCCGTGAATTCCTCCTCCGTGTCGCACCAGCACTGCGCGAGATCGAGGGCGCCATCGACGCGACCAGCGCCCTGAGTCCGCGGCCGGCCGGCACGCTGCGCATCAACACCTCCGAGGCCGCCGCCCACCAGGTGCTCGCCGCCTATGTGCCCGAATACCTGAAGCGCTACCCCGATATGCAGGTCGACTTGGTGACCGAGGGCCGGCTGGTCGACATCGTTGCCGATGGCTTCGATGCTGGTGTCCGGCTGGCCGACACCGTCCCACAGGACATGGTTGCTGCGTTTTTTGGCTCGGAACAAGGCTTTGTCGTGGTGGGTGCGCCAGCCTATTTCAAGCGCAGAACCGTGCCCACCACGCCCCACGATCTCAAATCGCATCGCTGCATCCGCAATCGCCTGTCCAGCGGCGCCATCTGGCGCTGGGACTTCAGCCGGCAGGGCGAGGTGATGTCGCTGGACGTTGACGGGCCCGTGACGCTCGACAGCAACCCTCTGCGACTGGAGGCCGCGCTGGCGGGCATAGGCCTGGTCTACATGAACGAGTGGTCGGCCAGAAAGCAGATCCAGGCGGGCCGCTTGGTGCAGGTGCTGCAGGACTGGACACCGAGCATCGGGCGTCTGGCGCTGTACCACCCTGGCCACCGGCATGTGCCGGCAGGGCTGCGCGCCTTTGTCGAGTTGCTGCGCGAGGTCGATGCACAGACGATGAAGGCCTGAGCGGCCTGAGCGGCCTGAGGGGCCTGAGCGGCCTGAGGGGCGACTGCAGGATTGAAGCAAAGCGCATTTTGTTGGTGGAGTTTGCCAGGCCAGGCTATGGCCAGGCGCAGTCGCGCCTGACAGCCCGAACCCGCGAGGGAATGGGCCTTGAAGGCAGCGTGGCACTCAGTGGAAGCTGTAGCTCACGCTGGCGTAGATGCTGCGGCCACGCGGGTCGGTGTAGGTCGGGTCGTAGCCGGCCAGGAAGTAGTAGGCCTGGTTCGAGAATGGCGGCGCGGTGTTCAGCAGGTTGAGCACGCCGGCGCGCAGTTTCAGCTGCTGGTTGACGTTCCAGCTGCCGGTCAGGTCCCACAGCGAATAGGCCTTGACCTTGCGCGTGGGCAGCAGCGTGTTGGCCACCGGGTCATAGGTCGTGTTCTGGTCGGTGTAACCCGAAGAGAACTGGTTCGCCAGGGTCAGGCCGAACGGGCCCTGATCCCAGCCGAAGCTGATGCGGTGGCGCCACTTCTGTATCACCTGATCATTCAGGAACACACCCAGATTGCTGCGATAGCCTTCCAGCGGGCCGAACTGGCGGTCGTATTTCAGCACCAGGGTGCCGGTCATGCCGGCGCTGAAGCGGCCCACGGAAGTGGCCGCGCCCTTGTAGTCGAAGCCCAGGTCCAGGCCCGAGGTCTTCAGCCGCCCCTGGTTCTCCTTCTGCAGGATGATGTTGGTGATGAAGCCGTCACCGTCGCGCTGGATGTATTTGCCGTTGTACTTGTCGGGGCTGTCCACGATGATCTGCTCGCCCAAGGTGGAGATCACGTCCTTCTTGGTGATGTTCCAGTAGTCCACGCTGAAGCTCAGGTCCTTGCCGGCCTCGAACACCAGGCCCATGGAGAACTGCTCGGACTTCTCCGGTTTCAGCTTCGGGTTGGAGCGGCGCTCCACCGGCCATTGGTCGGTACAGCCATCGATCGTGTCCAGACCGTCCTTGACGCATTGCGGGTCGGTCAGGAAGCTGGAGGCGCTGCCATAGGTGGTGGGGCGCTTCAGGTCGGCCAGCGACGGCGCACGGAAGCCCGTGCCGGCCGAGGCGCGCAGCAACAGCGTCTTCTCGGGTTGCCAGCGCAGGCCTATCTTCGGGTTGGTGGTCGAGCCGACCTCGCTGTAGTGGTCGTGGCGCAGGGCCAGTTGCAGTTCCAGCTGCTTGCTGATCGGCGCATTCAGTTCGGCGAACACCGAGCCGACGGTGCGGCTGTCATCGGTGGCCTTCAGATCGGCCGCGCCGGTGGCGCCGCGGTCGCCGGCGATATTGTTCGACAGCAGCAGGGCCGATGGCGTGAACGTGGTGTTCTCGCGGCGCAGCTCGGCGCCCAGTGCCAGGCCCAGGTCACCGCCTTCGAGGGCCATCAGCGACTTCGAGATCTTGCCGTCGATGGCGGTGGACACGCCCTTGGATTTGCGCGCCTCGTCATTGACCTTGATGCTATTGATCAGGTCCAGCCCGGCCTGGCTCGAAGGACCGAAAGGGTTGATGGTGCCGGCGCGCACGCCCGCGTCGAACTTGTCGAACAGCACATAGCCGTCGACATACTTGTCCACGGCCTTGTTCTGCGCACGGCTCAGGCCGAGGTCGTAGTCCCAGCCTGCCACGACGCCGCTGGCCCCCAGCACCAGGCGCTGGGCCGTGCTCGTCACCTCGTTGCTGCGGTTGCCCGCCTCGGTCATGCGGTAGCGGATACCGCTGAATGTGGACATGGGCGACTGGCCCGCCGCCAGCAGCGCGGCACGGTACTTCTCGGGCAGCAGGGTGATGGCCAGGTTGCGGATGCGCTGCGGGTTGGGGCTCAGCACGTAACGGCTCTCGGCCTCGGACTGCACCAGCTCGGCGAACAGCTGGTGGTCGTTCGCCACCTGCAGCGTGGCGCGGCCGATCAAGCCGATCTTGCTGGCCTCGGGGTAGATCTCGGTGTCCTGCATATAGTCGTAGCTGCAGGCCAGCGGGCCGCCCGGGCCCTGCGGTGCATAGACGGTGGCCGGGCCGTTGCAGGTCGGTGAGCTGGGATTGATACGCGTGCGCGTGCTGCCCGCGGGCAGCACACCGGCGGCGATCAGTGCGTTGCGCTGGGCAGAGCTGATGTCGATATTGGCCGGGAACGTGTTGCTGGACATCAGCGCCGGCAGATTGCTGGCCAGCGGCCGCTCCTTGATGAAGTCGCGCTGGCTGGAGCGCAGCGCGTCGAGCTTCTGCACATCGAGCACGCCGAAGACATTGAAGCGGTCGCGGTTCAGATCGCCGAAGCCGCCGCTGATGCTGGCCGTCTTCTTGCCCGCGCCGCCTTCCTGCGTGCCGGCGACCGAGGCGCTGAGGTCCACGCCCTGGTAGTCCTTGCGGGTGATGAAGTTGATCACGCCGCCGATCGCATCGGTGCCGTAGATGGCCGAGGCGCCGTCCTTGAGGATCTCGACGCGCTGGATCGCACCGGCCGGGATGTTGTTCAGGTCGACGCCGGCGTTGTCGCCGGGCGAGGCAAAGTTGGCCAGTCGGCGGCCGTTCAGCAGCACCAAGGTGCTGGAGACGCCGATGCCGCGCAGGTTCGCGCCGTTGAAACCGCGCTGGCCCGAGGTACCGTCGGTGATGCTGGCGCCGTCGGACAGCGGCGCCGTGTTGGCGCTGATGGTCTTCAGCAGCTCCGCGGCCGTGGTGACGCCGCTCTTGTCGATGTCATCACGCTTGATGACCTGCACCGGCAGCGCCGTCTCGCCATCAATGCGTTTGATGCTGGAGCCGGTGATCTCCACGCGCTCGAGCCTGGCGGAGTCGGTCTGTGCGCTGGCGGCCTGAGCGGCCAGCAGGGCGATGGCCAGGGCGCAGGGTTGCAGCACGAATCGGGTGCGCAATGATCGGTTGGATGCGGGGCGGGTCATGAAAGGCCTCGGGTTGAGTCGTCGGAAAAAATGCAACACACATTTCTTCTGACTCAGGCTACCCAGAGGCCCCCGGCTTGGCACGAGGGTTGGGCCCCCGCAGACGCAAAGCTGTAAATTGAAGTCGCAAGCCTGAAAAGTGGCTGTGGCTTTCCGTTGCTCAGACCTTCAAGGGCCGCAGCTCATCGACGGCTGCTTCCAGCACCGGCCCGCCATCGACGATGTTCAGCTGGCCCCGCGCACGCAACCCAGCCTGGTGCAGCAGCGTCACCAGTGCGGTGCATGAGGCGCTTGCCTGACCCAGAGCGGCCTGCGCCGCCTCGGGCAGGAAGCTGCTGTACAGCGGATGCTTGGGCAGCAGGCGGCCGATATGGCTGCGCAGCGCCGGCGGGAAGAAGGCATCCTCGGGCGGCAGCTGACCGCCGTAGAAGTGCCGGCCCAGGCCTTGCCAGAACGGTGCCGCCTGGCTGCCGTCGCCAGCGCCCGGCCCCGGCAGCTCGCAGATCAGCGTCGCGGCGAAGCGCTGCGGCTGGGTCAGCACCTCGTTCAGCTGGGCTTGCAGCAGCAGGGCCAGCGCCTCGGGCGGCGCGTCGGCGGCCAGCAGCGGCAGGCGCAGCTCGGCCGCGCCGGTCAGGTCATTGCCCAGCACCAGGGTGCCGGCGCGCTTGAACATGCCCATCTCGGCCGAGGCATGAACGACCTGGCCGCTGCGGAAGCTGTAGCGCGGCAGCTCCAGGCCGGTGCTGGCGATCAGGCCGGCGGCGCCCAGCAGTTGATCTCCGCGCAACAGCACGAAGACCCGCATCTCCGCCGTGGGCGTGGCGCAGGTAAAGGCGCGTTGCGAGGCGGCCAGCAGGGCGCTGACCTGGTGTTCGTTGCAGCGTCCATGCAGGGCCATGAAGGCGGCCGCCTCCTGCGGCGCTATCGCGCGAACCAGCAGCGTGCTCATGATGCGCTCCCCTCCGGATGCAGCGGCACGACGCGCACCTCGTCGCCTATCGACAGCTCCAGCAGCTCCAGCAGTTCCAGAGGCAGGGCCAGTACTTGCTCGTCGTTCGTCGGCAGGCTGAGCCTGGCCAGTGTGGCGCGGAAGGCCTGGGTCAGTGTGTTGGCGATCAGGCAGGGCAGCGCGCCCGCAATGCCCTCTTCGGCTCGTGCAACGCGCAGGCGCCGGCTGTGGCGCAGGCTGCGCAGCTGGGCCAGCGGCGCCTCGACCGTCGGCCCGGCGTCGAACAGATCGACATAGGTTTCGGCCTCGAAGCCCTCGTCGAGCAGGATCTTGAACGGCAGCTCGGCGCTCTCGTGCAGTTGGCCGATCGCCAGCTGGGCGTCGGGTGGCAGCAGCGGCACATAGATCGGGTACTGCGGCATCAGCTCGGCGATGAAGCTCTTGCTGCGCCCGCCGGCCAGGCGCTCGGCCTGCGGGTAGTCGATGCCGAAGAAGCGCTGGCCCACTGCGGCCCAGAAGGGTGAATGCCCGGCCGCGTCGCAGGGCCCGGGCGACTCGGCAGCCAGGCGGGTGCCAAAGCGCTGCGGATGCTCGGCCATGAACAGCAGCCGGGCCCGCGACAGCAGCTGCGGCCAGGGGCCGGCCTCCAGCGCCGGGTCGATGTAGAACGAGGTCAGCAACGAGGCGCCGGTCAGGTCATGGCACAGGTGCAGGGTATGGATCTTGTTGGCCACGCCCAGCTCGGCCGAGGCATGAACGATCAGCTCGTTGCGGTAGCTGTAGAAGCGGTCGCCGAAGCCGGCTGAGGCGGCAATGCCGCTGGTGCCCATCAGCTGGCCGGTCTGCAGATCTTCCAGCACAAAGAAATAGATCTCCTCGCCGCTGACGTCAACCTCGGCGCCGAAGGCGTGGGATGACATGCGCAGCTTGTCGTACAGACGCTCGCGGTCGGGCGGCAGCGAGCCGATGCCGATGGCGCTGGCCGCGGCAATGCGCTCGATCTGCGGCAGATCGCTCAGCCGTCCTGGCCTGAACAGCAGGCGCTCGGGTGTGGGCGCGTTCATGGTGTGTGCTCTCCTGTGTCCTGAGGCAGCTTGGCCGCATGCACACGCTGGCTGCGCTGCTCGCGCGGTGTGATGCCGAAATGCATGCGGTAGTTGTTCGAGAAATGCGAGCCCGAGGAAAATCCGCAGCTCAGGCCCACTTGCAGAATCGACTGGCTGGTCTGCTGCAGCAGCTGGCGGGCGCGGTTCAGGCGCAGCTCCTGGTAGTAGCGCGAGGGCAGGCTGTCCAGGTACTGCTTGAACAGCCGCTCCAATTGGCGGCGCGACACGCCGACCAGGCGGGCGATGTCCTCGGTGGCCAGCGGCTCCTGCACATTGGCCTCCATCAGCGCCACGGCCTCGGTCAGCTTGGGTTGGCCGCCGCCGATGCGCGCGGTGAGCGGCACGCGCTGCGCCTCGCCCGGACCCCGCGGGCGCTCCAGGCCCAGGCGGCCCTGCACCTGCTGGGCCAGTTCGGGCCCGTGGCTTTGGGCGATCAGATGCAGGAACATGTCGAAGGCCGCCAGCCCGCCGGCGCAGGTCAGGCGCTTGCGGTCGGCCTCGAAAACATTGGACGACACGACGACATCGGGGAACACCTCGGCCAGCAGCGGCGCATAGGCCCAGTGCAGGGTGGCGCGATGACCGGCCAGCAAGCCGGCGCGGGCCAGCAGCCAGGCGCCGGTGCCTATGCCGCCAAGCAGCACGCCGCTGGCGGCCTGCTGCTGCAGCTGCAGCAGCACGGCCTCGAATCCGCTTTGCGGCACCGGCGCGTCGCAGACGACGAAGAGACCGTCCAGTGCCGGCAGATGGGCCAGTGCCATGTCCACATTCAGGCTGCTGCCATTGCCCGCACGCACCGGCTTGCCATCGACCGAGCTGAGCAGCACGTCGTACAGCACGGGTGCGCTGCCGCTGCCGGCGGGCAGGGATTCACGCTGGGCGGCGTTGGCCTGGGCCAGCGCGTCCAGCGCGCCGCCCACGGCCATCAGCGAACAGCCGGGCAGCAGCAGAAAGGCATGGCGTTCGGCGGGGCGCGCGGGCATGGGGCGCATTCTGGCAAGAAACCGGCGCCGCTACTTCAGATTGCCGGACAGGAACTTCTGCAGCCGTTCGCTCTTCGGGCGCTTCAGCACATCGCCCGGGTGGCCCTGCTCCTCGATCAACCCTTTGTGCAGAAACACGACGTGGTTCGACACCTCGCTGGCAAAGCCCATCTCGTGGGTGACGACGATCATCGTCCGCCCCTCCGCGGCGAGGTCGCGCATCACCTTGAGCACCTCGCCGACCAGCTCCGGGTCCAGCGCCGAGGTCGGCTCGTCGAACAGCATCACCTCGGGGTCCATGGCCAGCGCCCGGGCAATCGCCACGCGCTGCTGCTCGCCGCCCGACAGCTGCGAGGGATAGACCTTGGCGCGGTGCGCCACACCCACCCGCTCCAGCAGCTCATGGGCCCGGGCCAGCGCCTGCGCCTTGCTCTGGCCCAGCACCTGGACAGGCGCCTCGATGACGTTCTCCAGCACCGTCATGTGGGCCCACAGATTGAAATGCTGGAACACCATCGCCAGCCGGGCACGCATGCGCTGCAGCTGCCTGCCGTCGGCCGCCATCAGGCCGCCGCCCTTGGCGGCCTTCAGCGCCAGCTCCTCGCCGCGCAGCAGGATGCGGCCCGCGTGCGGCTGCTCCAGCAGGTTGATGCAGCGCAGCAAGGTGCTCTTGCCCGAGCCGCTGGAACCGATGATGCTGATCACATCGCCGGCGCGGGCGTCCAGGCTCACGCCTTTCAGCACCTCGTTGGCGCCGTAGCGTTTGTGCAGGTCTCGCACTTGCAAGGTCAATTGGCTCATCTCATCAATCACTCGATAACTTGCCGATGCGCAGCGGCGTCTGGCCGGCCACCTTGCACAGGCTGCGGCCGGCGGTGGCGTAGCGCAGGGTTTCTCGGGCGAACAACAAGCCCCGGGTCTGGGCGCATAGCTGCCGGACCTCGCCGCTGAGCGGATCGGTGATCTCGGCCAGGCAGTCGCCCTCCGCGATCTGATCGCCCGGCCGGCTGTGGAAGCTGACGACGCCGCTGATCGGACTGCACAGCACCTCGACCGCGTTCAGGGCCGTGGCCTCGCGCAGCAGTGGCGGCAGCGGAGGCAACAGTGCCAGGTCTTGCTGATCAAGCTCCAGCAGGCCGCAGTGCTGCAGATAGGCCAGCAGCGCGCGGGCATCGGTGGCGGCCTGGTCTTGCGTCACCTCCAGCGCGCCGCGCAGCTCCACCGTCACGCTGGTGCAGGCCAGCGGCACCGGGTAACGGCCCTCGAAATGCGACCGCAGCTGCCACCAGGTCTGCGAGCAGGCCTCGTCGAAGGGGTTGTCGCCGGAAGCGGTGGCCAGCAGGCTGGCCTGGGCGCCGAGCAGCCGCGCCAGCGGCTCGACCGCCGGCCACAGCGGTGTGCCGGTGTACAGATGCATCACCGCCTCGCAGTCGCAATGCAGGTCCAGCACCACGTCGGCGTCGCAGGCCAGTGCCATCAAGGCCTTGCGCAGGCCGGCCAGCTCGGTGGGTGCGGGCAGGGCCTGCAGGTGCTCGCGCATGGCCGCGCGAATCGTCTGCACATTGGCCTGGGCATCATCGCTGAGTCGGCCCTCCAGCCTTGGCAGCAGCGCCTCGAACAAGGCCGGGTAGTGCCGGTTGAAGTTCTCGCCGCTGGACAGATCGAAGCGGCCCACCGGCGTGCGCAGCAGGGTCTGCGCCAGGCCGATCGGGTTGGCGACCGGCACGATGACGATCTCGGCGCGCAGCCGACTGGCATCTTCCAGCTGCTGCAGCCGTTCACGCAGATGGTGGGCGACCAGCATGCCGGGCAGCTCGTCGGCGTGCAGGGCGGCCTGGATATAGGCCTTGCGGCCGCTGCTCGCCGGGCCGTAGTGGAAGCTGGTCAGGTGGCGCTGCTGGCCCAGGCTGGCGCCGCTCAGGGGATGGTGTTGGATGTGCATCAGTGTCGGGGCTGCAGATGGCGCAGCCAGCGCTGCTCGGCGGCCCGGAACAGGGCGACCAGCAGCAGGGTCAGGGCCAGATAGAACAGCCCGGCGGTGATGAATGCCTCGAAAGGCAGGTAGAAGCGTGAATTCACCTCGCGGGCGGCGCCGGTGAGGTCGGCCAGGGTCACGATGCTGGCCAGCGAGGTGCCATGCAGCATCATGATGACCTCGTTGCCATAGGCCGGCAGCGCGCGGCGCAATGCCGAGGGCATCAGGATACGGCGCCACACCGCACCGCGGCTCAGCCCCAGGCTCTGTGCGGCCTCCAGCTCGCCCAGCGAGCCGGCTCGCAACGCGCCGGCGATGATCTCGGCCGTGTAGGCGCAGGTGTTCAAACCGAAGGCCAGCACCGCGCAGAACCAGGCGCTGGACAGCAGCGGCCAGGCCGCACTGTCGCGCACCCACTCGAACTGTGCCAGGCCGTAGTAGAGGATGAACAGCTGCACGAGCATGGGCGTGCCGCGCATCACGAAGGTGAAGCACCAGACCGGGCCGCTGAGCCAGGGTGACGACGAGGCACGCAGCACGGCCAGCGGCAGCGCCCCGGCCAGGCCCAGCGCGAGCGATATCAGCAGCAGCTGGATCGTGGTGAGCAGGCCCGCCAGGTACAGCGGCAGGCTGGAGGCAACGGCGTCCAGGTTCATAGCGCCAGCGCCTTGAAGCCCAGCGAGAAGCGTTTCTCCAGCTGGCGCAGCAGGACCACGCTGCAGCCGGTGATCAGCAGATACAGCCCGCCCACGGCCACGTAGAAGGTGAAGGGCTCCCGCGTCGCGCCGGCGGCCTGGCCGGCCTTTTGCATCATGTCGTTGAGACCTATCACCGATACCAAGGCGGTCGATTTGACCAGCACCAGCCAGTTGTTCGCCAGGCCCGGCAGCGCCAGCCGCAGCATCTGCGGCCAGACGATGCGACGCTGCACCTGCCACGGGCTCAGGCCGTAGGCGCGGCCGGCCTCGGTCTGGCCGGCAGGCAAGGCCAGCAGGGCGCCGCGGAAGGTCTCGGTCAGGTAGGCGCCGAAGATGAAGCCCAGGGTCGCCACGCCGGCCGCGAACGGGTCGATGTCGATGTAGCCGTCAAAGCCCAGATGCGGCGCTGCGGCGTTGATGGCCAGCTGGCCGCCGTAGAAGATCAGCAGCATCAGCACCAGGTCGGGCACGCCGCGTATCACCGTGGTGTAGACGGCGGCGGCGCGGCGCAGCCAGGCCGCACGGGCCAGCTTGGCATGGGCACCGAGCAGGCCCAGCAGCAGCGCCAGCAGCAGGGCGCTCAGCGCCACGCCCAGGGTCAGGCGTGCGCCTTCGAGCAGACTGTCGAGATAGCCGTGCAGCATGGGACGCCTTACTGGCCGTAGACGTCGAAGTCGAAGTAGCGGTCCTGGATCCTCTTGTACTCGCCGCTGGCGCGTATTGCCTTGATCGCGGCGTTGAGCTGGCTGCGCAGGGTCTCGTCGCCCTTGCGCATGGCGATGCCCACGCCCAGGCCGAAATAGGCCGGATCGACATAGGCCGGGCCGGTCAGTGCAAAGCCCTTGCCGGCCGGTGTTTTCAGGAAACCTGCGTCTCCGGCCACCGCATCGACCAGGGTCGCGTCGACGCGACCGGCCACCAGATCGAGGTAGATCTCGTCCTGCTTGGCATAGCGCACGATGGTCGCGCCGGCGAATTTCTTGCTCGCATAGCGGTCGTTGATGGTGCTGCGCTGCACCGCTATCTTCCTGCCCTGGAAACTGGCCGGCGAGCCGTCGATCGGCGCACCGGCCCTGGCGATCAGGCGGTTGGGCGTCTTGTAGTACTTGTCGCTGAAGTCCACCACCTTCTGGCGTTCGGGCGTGATCGACAGCGAGGCGACGATGAAGTCGAACTTGCGCGCCTGCAGTGCCGGGATCATGCCGTCGAAGTCCTGCTGCACCTGGGTGCATTGCGCGGCCATCTTTGCGCAGATGGCATGGGCGATGTCGATGTCGAAGCCCTTGAGCTTGCCGTCGGGCCCCACCGAGCTGAACGGCGGGTAGGCGCCTTCGACACCGACGCGCAGCTTCAGCGGTTCGGCCGCCAGCGCCGAGCCGGCGAGCGCACAGCCGATCAGTAAGCCAAGAATCTGTTTCATGGTGCCTGCTTTCAAAACGAGGATGGGGGCTCAGGGCCTGGCCGCCTGCAGCGGCCGGTACAGCGGCTGGCTGAGCGAGATGGGGGTGATGTCGAGGTAGATGTTGAAGACGCTGTAGTCCTCGCCGCCGAAGGCGCCGGTGTAGTAGCCGAGGCTGTCGACGCCCTTGCGGAAGCGGAACTCGAAGCCCAGCTCGGGCTTGATGGATGCGGGGCCGCCAAAGGCCAGGGCGGTGACCTCGCGCTGCGCGTTGTCGATCAGATTGCCCATCAGATTGGCGACCGTGGTGTCGCCCAGCACGTCTGTGTAGAAGGCGTCGCCGGTGAAGTGGGGCTTGAAGCCGGGGGCGTTGGGATCGACCTTCAGGTCGGCCAGCTTCTCCTTCGAGGGCGTTGCGCTGCGGGTGCTGAGTTGGTAGCGGTCGCCGCGGTCCAGATAGCTCAGCCGCACATTGCGCAGGTTGAAGGCCGGCACGTGGGCGTCGCTGGCGGCGTCGGTCAGATCGGCCATCAGCGCGCCTTTGTAGCCGACCACCTCCAGCGTGTCGCCCTGGAAGATGACGGCGGTGTTCTCATCCACGCCGACACCCAGCTTGTAGCCCTTGGCCAGCATCAGCGGCAGCATGCGGCCGAAGCGCCCGCGCTTGAGGAAGTGTTGATCGACAAAGATGTCGGGCCCAACGAATCCCAGGCCGCGATCGATGTGCTTTCCCTCGGTCAGGCCGCCCTTCATCACATCGAGCACCTCCGGCGGATCGCGGAACATCTGCGTGCTCATGATGGCCGCGCCGGCACTGCTGCCTGCGATCACGCCACCGGCGCGGTAGATCTGCCAGATGGCGGCCAGCACCGGCGTTGGCTGGCCCTTGTCGTCCAGCAAGGCCTCGGTGATGCGCGCCTGCGCGCCGCCGGTGAAATAAACGCCCCGAGCCGCCAGCACCTTGGCCACCAAGGCCGGATCACGCGCAGCGGCCTGGTAGTTGGTCCCGGCCAGGCGCGGTGCGATCGGCAGGACCTCCGCCAGTGCGCCATGCTTTTGCAGCACGTTCACCACGGTGGCGCCGGATCGGGCTGGGTTGCCCGCGGCCGTGGCCAGCACCACCCAGCGGGAATTCTTGCCGCCGCTCAGCTCGACCAGACGCTGCCAGACGGCGTCATTGTCCAGCTTCAGCGCTCCACCGATGGCCACGGCGGTGCCCTTGCCGGGGGCTCCGGGCTGGGCTTGCAGCGGAGCGGCCAAACAGCCAAGCAAAGCGGCGAGCAGCCAGGGTTTGAGTCGGAGCATATTGGGCGGGGCGTGGCGTCGATGTGGCGCATGGTGTCATGTCCGGTCCGGCAATGGGCGTGCCGCCGATGGTGGTGGCGGAGTTCTGTCGCTAGGCGTCGCAAATCTGCAAGGCCGGAGCCGAACCCGCCTCGCCCCGAGCCTTCAATGCCTAGCGTTCGGCGCGGCAATCATCCCCCCCGGATAGTGCTTTCGTGGCTCGCCCCTCCGCTGGCGAATACCCATTTCAGCGCCCCAATGTCCTGGGTTGGTGATTGCCGCTTGTGAGTCAACCCACACTAGAACAACTGACCCTGCCCATCGTTTCCATCAGGCAGGCTGCGTCGCTTGCCTGAGCCTGTTCGAGGCAGGCCACTCTTGCGCGAGCCGTGCTTGTCCTGGATGGCGTCTGCCTCGGCGCGGGCCGCCTCGGTCTGGCGCAGGGGGTAGAGCTTGTCCTTGGCGGCCGCCACGGCCAGGCGCTCGTCGACGATGGGCGCCGGGTAGGCCGGCGTGCCCAGCTCGGGTATCCATTGGCGGAGGTAGTGCCCCTGCGGGTCATGGTCTCGCGCCTGCTTGGTCGGTGAGTAGATGCGCAGGGTGTTGATGCCGGTGGTGCCCGACTGCATCTGCATCTGGCTCCAGTGGATGCCGGGCTCGAAGTCCAGGAACTGCCGGGCCAGGAACAGTCCGGGCTCGCGCCAATGCAACCACAGGTGGTAGGCGGCGAAGCTGACCAGCATGGCGCGCATGCGGAAATTCAACCAGCCGGTGGCGCACAGCTGGCGCATGCAGGCATCGACCATGGGGTAGCCGGTGCGGCCTTCGGTCCAGGCCTCAAACCTTTTCCGGTCTAGCGTCTGTTCGTTCATGCCATCACCGGGCCGCAGGCCATCGACCGAACGGGCCACATTGCGCCATTCGATGGCCGGCTCGTCTTCCAGCTTCTGCATGAAGTGGCAGTGCCAGCGCAGGCGGCTGGCAAAGCCGCGCAGCGCGTAGGCCAGGCTGCGGTCGGCGGTCGCTGCGATGCAGGCCTCGGTGGCCTGATGGACGCTGCGCATCGAGAGAGTGCCGAAGGCCAGGTGTGCGCTGAGCCGGCTGCAGCCCTCGGCGGCGGTGAGGGGGCTGGACAGCGCCTGGCGGTAGTCTCGCCCACGGCCGGCCAGGAAGCTGTCCAGCGTGGCCCAGGCGGCCTGCTCGCCAGCCTGCGGCAGCGGTGCGCCGGGTGCCGTCAGCCCCAGATCGCGCAAGCTCGGCAAAGCATCCGGTTGAGTGCTTGGCGAGGCCTTGAAACCGCCCGCGGCCGGTGCCTCGGGCGCATTCATGCGCTGGGCCCATTGCGCCGCCCAACCGGCGCGGGAACGCAGGCGCCGCACCACACCGGTCTGCGGCCACTCCTGCCACTGCACGCCGCTGGCCTGGCACCAGCGGCCCACCGCCAGATCGCGCGCATAGCTCCAGCCGGTGCCGGTCTCTTCATGGCTGAGCAGATGCGTGAAGCCGAACTCTCGGCGCAAGGATTCCAGCACCTCGATCGCTGAGCCGACGCGCACCCGCAGCGGCAGACCTAGCCGGGCCAGATCGCGCTGCAGTTCGCCCACGCACCGCAGCAGGAAGCTGACGTGGCGCGGATCGCATTCGGGGCTGCCTAGCCACTTCGGCTCGATCACCACCAGCCCGGCTGCGCGCTCGAACTGCCTGGCCTCTGCGAGCGGGGCATGGTCGCGCACGCGCAGATCGCGCTTGAACCAGACCAGTGCGGCAGGCCCCGTCATGTGCTCAGCGCCTCAGGCCTTCCGTGCAGCCCACCTCGTTGCGGCGGATCGCCGCAGCGCGTTCATTCACGGCCTGCTTGTCGGCCTCGCTCAGGCGGGCCAGGTTCTTCACCTGCGGCGCCATGCGCGGGTTCCTGGCCAGCAGTGCCTGATGGCGCATCAGGAAGTCCCAGTACAGCGTGGTGAACGGGCAGGCGCGGTCGCCGGCGCGCTGCCCGGGGTCGTAGCGGCAGCTTTTGCAGTGCGGGCTCATGCGCTGGATGTACTTGCCGGTGGCCACATAGGGCTTGCTGCCCATCAGCCCGCCGTCCGCGTACTGGCTCATGCCCAGCGTGTTGGGCAGCTCCACCCATTCCACCGCGTCGACATAGACCGCCAGATACCAGGCATGCACCTGCTGCGGCTGCACGCCCAGCATCAAGGCGTAGAGCCCGGTCACCATCAGCCGCTGGATGTGATTGGCATAGCCGTGTTCCAGCGTCTGCGCCAGCGCGTCGCGCAGGCAGGCGAGGTCGGTCGCGCCGGTCCAGTACCAGTCCGGCAGTTCGTGCCGGGCGTCGAGCAGATTGCGCTCGGCATAGCCCGGCATCTGGGTCCAGTAGATGCCTCGCACGTACTCGCGCCAGCCGAGGACTTGCCGGATGAAGCCTTCGACGCTGGCCAGCGGTGCCCGCCCGCGCTGAAAGGCAAGCTCAGCCGCCGCGACCACCTCGCGCGGGTTCAGCAGCTTCAGGTTGAGCGCTGCCGAGATGCGCGAGTGATAGAGCCAGGGGTCGCCGGGCCACATGGCGTCCTGGTAGCGCCCGAACAGCGGCAGCCTCTCCTCGATGAAGGACTGCAGCGATTGCAGCGCCTGCTCGCGTGTGACGGGCCAGGCGAAGCTGTCGAGCCGGCCAGGGTGTTCGGCAAAGCGGCGCTTGACCAGCGCGATCACCTCGCGCGTCAGCTCATCGGGCTCAAAGCCGCTGCGCGGCGGCGTGAAGCCCGGCCCCTCGGCACCGAAGGCCTCGCGGTTGTCGCTGTCAAAGTTCCATTGGCCACCCAGCGGTTGATCGGATTCGCCGTCGGTGCCCATCAGCACCCGGTGCCGCTTGCGCTGCTCCCGGTAGAAGTACTCCATGCGCAGCGATTTGCGGCCTTTGGCGTGGGCCGCGAATTCGCGCACGGTGACGAAGAAGTGCCGGTCCTCGCGCACGTCCAGCGGCAGGCCGTTGGCGGCGGCTACCGACCTGATGGCCTGCAGGACGCGCCAGTCGCCCGGGGCCGTCATCACCAGCCGGGTGGGCTGCAGCTGCAGGATGTCGGCCTGCAGTTGGACGCCGAGGCTGTTGCCTGCGGCTTCAAGCCGCGTGTAGTGCAGGGGCCGGCCCGCCGCCTGCAGCGCAACAGCGAAATGACGCATGGCGGACAGGAACAGCGCCGTGCGCTGCTTGCCTGACCACACATGGGTCGACTCTTCGGCCACCTCGGCCATCCAGACCGCGTCCTGCTCGGCGTCGAAGCCATCGAAAGCCGCGGCCTCCAGGTCGAGCTGGTCACCCAGCACGAGCACCAAGGTGCGCAGCTCAGCCATGGCTTGCCTTGCTGCGTCGGCAGTCCTCGGAGCAGTACCTGACCTCGGACCAGGTCCTGGCCCAGCGGCGGCGCCAGCTCATGGTCAAGCCGCAGGCCACGCAGGGCTTGCTCGGCAAGCCCGCCTTGTTGCCGCGATGCGCGCCGCTGGCGGTGACAGTGGAGGCGCCCGGGGAGGGTTTCACTTTTTGCATGGTTTCATATTACGTTCAATGCGATTCATTTAGGCTTCATTGGCGACAAGGCCGCCATATAATGCGCGTCAAATAGGCTTCATTGGGGCTTGATGAATCATGCAGACGGCTCACTCAGGCGCAGCGGCGCCGTGGCACGCATGCTGCGCATGCCCGTGGCAACCTTGCGCGTCTGGGAGCGGCGTTACGGGCTGACGCAGGCCAAGCTCTCCGCCAGCGGGCAGCGGCTCTACTCCGACGAGGATGTGCGGCGCCTGGCCTTGATCAAGCAGCTCACCGAGCTGGGGCATGCCATAGGCAGCCTGGCCGGACTGGACATGGCCCAGCTGCAACGCGTGGGCGCCACCCATGCGGGAGCGCAGGCCATAGCGCGGCGAGACGCGGGCCCGGAGGCCGGCGGGCTTTCAGCGCCACGGCCTTGGCGCTTCGCCGTCATCGGTGCCGGCTTGGGTGCTCGTCTGAGCCGGCCTGCGCTGCTCCGGCGGCTGGGAAGGCCGGTGCAGTTGCTGGGTCCCTTCGACACGGTCGCGCAAGCCGCAGCGGCCTTGCGGCGCGCCGACGTCGATGCCTTGCTGATCCAGGAGCCGCAGTTGCACGCCGGCTGGCTGGCCACACTGGAGGCCAGCTCGCCGGCCCTGGCCGGCCTGCCCACGGCCGTGCTCTACGGATTTGCTGCGGAGGCTGTGTGCGAGTCACTGGCGGCCCTGGGCATCACCCTGCTGCGGGAGCCTCAGCCCGACGTGGTGCTGGCGCAGTGGCTGCGGCAATTCGGCCTCGCCACCGCAGCGCCACCGGCGCAGGCCGGTGCGCTGGCAGCGCGAGTGCCTGTCGAGCCCCCGCGCCGATGGGACGATGCCGCGCTGGTGGAGTTCGCCGGCCGCTCGTCCACCGTGGCCTGCGAATGCCCGCGCCATGTGGCCGAGTTGCTGATGCAGCTGGCCCGTTTCGAGCACTACAGCGCCGAATGCGCGCACCGCAATGCCGCGGACGCCGAATTGCATGCCTATTTGCGGCAGGTTTCAGCCGACTCCCGTGCACGTTTCGAAGCCGCGCTGGCGCAGATCGCCCTGCACGAAGGCTTGCTGCTGCCGGCGCCTCGAGACAGCTGAACCGCTGCGGCAGCCCATGGCGCGCCGACAGCCGCTAGCCGACGAACTGCGTCAGCTCGAGCATGTTGAGGTCGGAGCCCAGCCCGATCAATTCGACCGAGGGATTCCAGCGGGGCATCTGGAACATATAGGAATATCGATCGCACCAGGTCAGACCCACCAGGGTCTCGGCGACGATACGGCTGCCCACCTCGCCCAAATGGTGGCCATGGTTCATGATCTCGGCTTCCTTGAGGATGTAGAACCACAGCGGCGCATTGCCAGCGAGCACGCCCTTGGCCTCTTTCTGGTTGAAGAATGCCTTGCCCTCGTCCCAAGGCATCAAGGACTCTTCTTCGTTCTTGACCTCCCAGAGCTGCTTGTCGCTGAGCACGAACTGGGCGCCCATCATGCGCGCCACATTCTGACCCGATGGCAGGCCCATGCTGACACCGCGCTGGAGATTGCGGAAGGCGAGTGAAGCGAAGGGCGAGGGTTGGCCGAAGAACTCGGGCAAAGCGCCCAGCGGATCGACCAGGAAGCTGTCGATCCGATAGCTCGGCTGCGGTATCTGCTTCTGGCCGTCAGCATGGCTGCCGGGGGTGCCGAAGAAGAAGGCCCAGTCGATGCCCCAGTCGGCAGGCAAGGGCTGGCCAAACCCATTCATGGCATCGGTATTGGCATTGGAATTTGCCACGAAGATCGGAATCCGCCCGAAGTCCTTGCCCTTGAATTTCGCCGAGCTCTTGGCGACATCGTTGAGCGCGTAGCTGGGCCGCACCATCGAGTGGCCGAACCGGTAGGCCGCGACCGAGAACTCGACCGGGATGTAGGCATCGCCGCCGTGCGGATGGTAGTACTGCAGCTGGGGCTCCCGTTCATCGTCCGCAGGCATCACCTCGGCAACGATGGCGGGGTCGCAGATCTTGGGCAGGAAGTCGTGCAGCACGATCCACTGGTAGCACCAGCGCACGATGCGCTGGGTCTCGGCGAAATGCGCGTCCTGCTGGCCGCTCTCGAATCTCGACGCGATCTGGTCGTAGACCTTGTTGTGGAAGCTCAGGAACAGGGCCTGGATCTGGGCAACGATCTTGTTCTCATCGTTGCGCTTGTCACCTATCAGCGCCGTGCCGTCGGCGGTGCGATGCAGGTCGCGCCGGTCCATGCCGCCCACACCCAGATTCGTGCCGCCCAGGATGAACTTGCCGCGGCCGGACGCTCTGTCATACAGATAGGGTTGGTCGCCGGGGCCGCGGCCGTACAGGCAATCGAGGTCCAGGCGCGGCGTGCGGAAGTCCTCGAGCGCATCGGGATCGTTGAGCCGCTGCAGCGAAGACGTGGGGTCGAAGGTGATGTCGTGATCAATGAATTGCCCCAGATAGGTGTAGCCCGCGGCCACCTTGGGGTTCTCGTCGGCCGGCTCCGCGCGATCAATCGGCGCATCGGGCGAGCCGAGGGGCGGAAACTTGTTGTTGGCGACGTTCTCATCGAATTCGCTGGTGACCATCAGCTCGGAGAGCTTTGTCAGGACCCGGCGAACGGCAAGTTCTTCGTTGGGCCCCTGAGGGGCGATACCCGGCTCCAGCCACCGGAACATCCGTCCGAACCTGCCGGACTGAACGCTTGATTGAGCGGTGCTTTCCAGGCCGCGCAGCGGCCTTGATCCATGACCAGCCATTTGAAGCCTCCTTGAGTGGTGATTGCTCCATGCGCTGCCTTCGACGTAGCAGGCAGTGGGCAGTTTTTGTCACGGAACTCCGCACGGGGCATCACAAATCTTGAGGAAGGCGCGGATCGCCGGGCGAGGATTCTCCCGGCACCGACCCGCCGGCTGGCGCAGCCCGCTCAGGCCTGCTGCAGATAGGCGATCGCTGCCGTGACCGTCACGCCCTGAGCCTCGTTGCACTGGGCGGGGCTGGCCGCAGGGCTGTCCGGATAGACCTCGGTGGTGCTCACGAAGCGTGCGCCGGTCATGCCGCCGCACAGGCCGAGCGTGCGCTTGGCGTAGTTGATCACGCCCGGTTGCTGCAGGGTTTCACCGATGATGCAGCCCCGCTCATCGGCCTCGGCGATATGCGTCACACGGCGCACGGCGGCGATCAGCGCACGCTGGAACTCGGGCACCGGTCGCTCGGTGTCGCCCACCAGGTAGAAGCCATCGGGAATGGCATGCCAGTCGAATGCATTGCCGTCGCGAGCCGCCTTGGCGGGGCCGAACTCGCTGTTGTCGGTGTCGGTGGTCTCGTGCAGATCGATGTGCAGATCGACCCGTGCACCCTGGGCGGCCACGCAGGCCATCGCCAGGGCCGACTCGGCGGCCGGGCTGTCAGGCCTGAACTGCCGGTTCGGGTCCAGCGCATCGGGGTTCCAGCGGTTGATGGTCTCGTAGCCCCAGGGGCTGATGCAGGGCAGGACGAGCAGATTGAGGCCCGCGGCATGGCGGCCGAACTCCTGCTTCAGCCACTGCAGGGCGCCTTGCACGCCGCTGGTTTCATATCCGTGGACACCGCCGGTGACCAGCACCACGGGCTGCTCCGGGTTCCAGTCGCGGCTGCGCACGGCATACAGCGGATAGGTAGCCAAGCCCAGCCGGGCATAGTCGAGCGTGCCGTACTGGAACAGCTCGGCCTGCGCGGGCAGGTGCGCCTTGAGCGGTGCGACCACCTCGTCGGCGTAGCTGCGCTGCAGCCGCTGTCGGCTCAGCCAGGCGGTCTTTTCGGCCGCGCCCCAGGGTGTGCCCGGAGTGCCGATCGGATACTGCAGGGTCGATGGGGAAGTGCTCACGGACGTCATCCTGATTTTGGCAATGCCGCCGACGATACACCGCAACGCTGCACTGCCGCGATCTGCCCGCGCGGGCGCCCCGTGCTTATTTCAAGGCCAGGATTTCACGTAGCATGGACCGATGCAGAAGCCCTCGACCGAAGCCTTGTCCATTTGCGCCGGCGTGTTGCTGGCCCTGGCCGGCGCGGCGGCAATGGCCGCACCCAACGCGATGCTGCCGTCGGAAGACGGCGCCCAGGTGATAGACGAGAAGGCCAAGCTGGTCTGGGCGCGCTGCGTCGAGGGCATGCAGTGGGATGGCAAGACCTGCAAGGGCATGCCGCGGCTGCTGTCACATGCCCAGGCCGGCGCCCTGGCCGCCAGCCGCAGCAAGGCCGAGGGGGTGCACTGGCGTCTGCCTCGGGCCAGCGAATTGCGCCGCCTGGTCGACAAGACCGCCAAGCCGCCGGGGCTCGATGCGACGCTGTTTCCGGCGGCGCCGCTCGACTGGCATTGGTCCGGCACGATCAATGTCAACTCGGAATCGGTGAACCCCTACAACTACGGCAATGTGATGCGCGGTCGCAGCACCGAGAATGCTGGCAACACCACCTTTTTGCTGGGCTGGGCCGTCTATCTGGGGGCGGGGGAGGTGCGCGCCGATGTGCTCAAGTCCACCCGCCTGGTGGTGCGCCTGGTGCGTGCTCAGGACTGAGTCACGCGAGCGCGATCAAGGAATGCGCAGCTGATCGTTCTCGTCCACCCGGGCCTGGTAGGTGCGGCCACCGACGCTATAGCTCACGGAGAGTGACTTGGGCCGATTGGGTGCCGGGTCCGAGCCCGCCATGCGGTTGTCGACCCTGACGTCCAGCCGGTCGTTGCGGACGAGCGAGCGCAGGCGCCCGGTGACGTCGATGCTGCGGCCGCCGCTGCCGTAGCTGGCGCTGAGAATCTCCAGGCCGCCGTAGCCATTGCCACCGCCGGCGTTGCCTCCGCCGCCCCAGCCGCCGCTCCAGCCGCCCTGGCCCCAGTTGCCACCGCCCCAGCCGGTGAACTGGGCGCCATCGACATAGCTGCCCTCGGTGTACTCGAAGGTGCGGGTCTGGCCGTTCTTGCCGCGGGCGAAGATGCGCAGCGTCTTCACCCGGCCCGGGTCCGGGTCGGTGCCGAACGAGTCATTGCCCATGCGGAAGCGCTGGTCCTGGCGGGCCAGTTCCTTCAGCCGCTGTGTTACATCGATATTGCGGTTGGCCGTGCCGTAGCGAGCCTCCAGGATCTGATAGTCGCCGTCGTCTCCGGCATTGCCCTGGTGGCCAGCGCCGGCGCCGTCGCCCCAGCCGCCGGACCAGCCGCCATGGCCCCAGTTGCCGCCGCGCCAGCCAGTGAACTGGGCGCCATCGACATAGCTGCCCTCGCCATATTCGAAGGTGCGGGTCTGGCCATTCTTGCCTCGGGCAAAGATGCGCAGCGTCTTGACATGGCCGTAGTCCGGATCGGCGCCGAAGGTGTTGTTGTCGATGCGGAAGGTCTGGTCCTGGCTGGCCAGCTCCTTGAGCCGCTGGGTGACATCGACATGGCGGTTGGCCGTGCCGTAGCGGGCCTGCAGGATCTGGTAGTCGCCATCGTCGCCGCCGCGCTGGGCGGTGGCCGACGCCACAAGGACCAGCAACAGCATGAAGGCGGCCCAGCTTTGGCGCATCAGGTGGGGGATTTGCATAGTGGGGTCCGGCAGGGTTTCTGAACGAGAGCGGGGCTCACACGTTGGGCTTGTACCAAGCTTCTTTGGCTTTAGCAACAACGCCCGACGGGTCACAAGGATGACCGCGCCGATGCGTTGTTGCAAGCTGTCACCGCTGGCTCATCGGGCTATCGGTTGCAGCGCCCGCAGGCCGGCCATCGTCGCCAGGCAGGCCTTGGCCACCTCGACGCCCTTCTTGATGAAGTGCTCGGCGAAGAACTGCTGGTGGTCGGCGTGGTCGTGGAAGTCGCGCGGCGTCAGCACCGCCGACATCACCGGCACCTCGGTGTCGAGTTGCACCCGCATCAGGCCATCGATGACGGCGCTGGACACGAACTCGTGGCGGTAGATGCCGCCGTTGACGACGAAGGCGCAGGCGATGATGGCTTCATAGCGGCCGGTCTGCGCCAGCTTCTTGGCCAGCAGCGGTATCTCGAAGGCGCCGGGCACCTCGAACTGGTCGATCTGGCTGATGGGCCATCGACTTCGCTCGAACTCGGCCAGCATCGAGTTGCGTGCCTGGCCGACGATGTCGCCATGCCAGCTGGCGCAGATGATGGCGACGCGGGCCGCCGGGGAGGGGGTCTTGCTGTGGATCTGATTCATGAGATTCCTTGAAGGTCAGGATTGTCAGAATCAGGGCGCGCGACAACACAGCCGCCACATGCCCGAAGGAATGCGGCGGCCGAGGTACTCGCGTTTCTCTTTCATCCGGACTGTGACCGTCGGCCCTGGCATCGCACCAGGTCTGCTGACCCCGGCGCTCAGCTTGCACAGGCACCGGGCGCTCGCGGGCTCCTGCGGGACGAATCCCGCAGATACCGCCGGTGGGGAATTACACCCCGCCCTGAGAACGCTGCCAGCCGGTGAGGGCTGGCCGATCGATTCTAAGGGGAGGGAAGATCCAGCCGGTAACCCACGCCGTAGACGGCGCTGATGCAGTCCTGCGGCGGCTGCAGATGGTCGAGCTTGCGGCGGATGTTCTTCACATGGCTGTCGATGACGCGGTCGCTGACATCGCGAAAATCCTCGTGCATTTGCTCCAGCAGCTGGGCCCGGGCAAACACCCGGCCTGGCTGGCTGAGCATCAGCCGCATCAGGCGAAACTCCAGCGGCGTCAGCGGCAGCGGCTGCTCACCCCAGTACAGGCGCTGGCCGGCATCGTCGATGGCAAAGCCGCCGACGGTGACACGGGTGACGGCGGCGGCGCCGGTCAGCCTGCCCTCGGCGCGGCGCAGCAGCGCGCGCACGCGGGCCACCACCTCGCGCGGGCTGAACGGTTTGCACAGATAGTCGTCGGCGCCCAGCTCCAGGCCCAGCAGCCGGTCGAGCTCGTCGACCCGGGCGCTGATCATCAGGATGGGCAGGCCGGAGAAGGCGCGCACCTCGCGGCACAGCGTCAGCCCGTCCATGCCGGGCAGCATCACGTCGAGCAAGAGCACGGCCGGTGGCTGGGCGCGTATCGCCTGCAGGGCCTGCAAGCCGTCATCGAGGCTGCTGGCCGTGTAGCCGGCAGCGCGCAGGTAGTCGCACAGCAGGGCGGCGATCTTGGGCTCGTCTTCGACGACGAGGATGTGGCGAGTTGCTTCGATCATTTCGCTGCGACCTCGGCATCCAGCGGCAGCCACAGGCTCAGGCGCAGGCCGCCCAGCGCCGAGGGCTCGGCATGCAGCCTGCCCCCATGGCTGAGCGCCAGCGCCTGGGCAATCGCCAGGCCCAGGCCGCTGCCGCCGCCAGCCCGGCTGCGCGAACCCTCGACGCGGTACAGCGGATCGAACAGCTGGGGCAGCGCCTCGGCCGGCACGCCGGGCGCGCTGTCATCGACGGTGATCAGCAGCTGCGCCCCTTGCAGCCGGGCGCTGAGGCGGATGCGGCCCGGCGCGTCGGTGTAGCGCAGGCTGTTCTCCAGCAGATTGCCCAGCAGCTGGGCGATGCGGTCGATGTCCCAGCGCACCGGGGGCAGGTCTTGCGGCAGATCGCAGTCCAGGCTCAGGCCGGCGGTCCGGGCACGCTCGCGCACGCGGGCGGCGGCGTCGAGCAGCAGCGGGCCCGGCTGCAGCAGCGCAAAGTGGCAGGGCAGGGCGCGCAGATCGGAGCAGGCCAGGGTGTGGAAGTCTTCGGTCAGACGGGTCAGGCGCTTGACCTCCTCCTGCAGCGAGGCGACGGCCTGGGCGTTCAGCGGGCGTACGCCGTCGGCCAGCGCCTCCAGCTCGCCGCGCAGCACGGCCAGCGGCGTGCGCAGCTCGTGCGAGAGCTCGGCAATCCAGCGCCGGCGGCTGGCCTCCAGGCTCTTCAGCGAGGCCGCCATCGCATTCATGTCCTGCATCAGCGCACCGAGTTCATCGTCGCGGCGGGTGTCGATGTGCTCACCAAAGTCACCCTGGGCCATGCGCCGCGCCGCCGCCTGGGCCTTCTGCAGCGGCCTGATCCAGCGCCCGGCCAGCCCGCGGGCGGCGACCAGGGCCAGCAGCATCAGGGCCAGGGCCACGCCGCCGATGCCCAGGTACTGGCGGCGCAGAAAGCTGGCATCGACGCCCTCGGCCGGCCCGGCGCGCTCGGCCAGGCGCAGCAGGGCCAGCTCCTGCCCGGCCAGCTTCAGGGCCCGTTGCTGGCCCGGCGCTTCAGCCACCTCGGGGCGGCCGGCCAGCGGCTGCCGGCCATCGGCGCTGAGCAGCAGCAGGCGTGGGCCGAGATTGGCGGGGTCGCGCGGCGGGCGGGCTTCTGGCGGCGGGCGCCCCGGCGGGCCGTCGCGGCGGGGTGGGCGTCCGGGCCTGCCGTCGTCGTCAGGCGGCGCGTCGGCGCGTGGCAGGCGGCGCTGGGTGGGCGGGGTGACCTCGTCCACCCAGTCGTGCAGCACCGGCCTGAGGTCGCCCTCGGGCAGGCCGCCACGGCGGCGCAAATCGTTCTCGGCCACGACCATCAACCGGTCCAGGAACTGGGCGTCCTGGGCGCGCAGGTATTCGCTGAAGCCGGCGCGCAGATTCCAGGCCACCAGGCCGCCCATGGCCAGCACGGCCAGGGCCACGGTGCCCAGCAGCAGCAAGGAGATTTGGTGAACCAGGCGTATGCGCATTGCGGCCCAGTTTATTAGCAGCGCGGCGGCCAATTGTGGAGAGCGTCTCCACAGTTTCTCCATCGTCGCTGCGCGATCGATGACCATGCTTCGCCCCTAGCAAACCAGGAGTGACGACTATGCCCCGCTTACTGCCCACCACCACCCGAGGAACCCTGCTCTCGCTGGGCCTGATCGTCCTGATGAGTGCCCTGCTCAGCGCGGCCCTGGTCGGCTGCGGAGGGGGCGGCACCGACGCTGCGGCCCCCACAGCCGAGGCCGAGGCGCAGCGTCCGCCGCCTCCGCCTGCGCCACCTCCTGCGCCGTTGGCCAATCTGGCCAGCGTCGGCGACAAGCTGTTCCATGACCGCAGCCTGTCGGCCAGCGGCCGCCTGGCCTGTGCCAGCTGCCATGCGGCCGAGCGGGCCCATGCCGACCCGGCGGGCAGCTTCCTGCCGCTGGGTGGCGCCAATCTCGACAAGCAGGGCCTGCGCAGCTCGCCCAGCCTGCGCTACCTCGACCAGGTGGGCCCGTTCCGCATCGATGCCCAGGGCAATGCCCAGGGCGGCCTGTTCTGGGACGGCCGGGCGGACAACCGCGCCGCCCAGGCCCGCGGCCCGCTGTTCAACGCCAGCGAGATGGCCAATGAGAGCGTCGCTTCGTTGGTGACCAAGCTGCGCGCCACGCCGTACTTCAACGAGCTGCTGCGCGCCGCCGCATTGCCCGGCAGCGCCGGCGACGAACAACTGCTGCAGGCCAGCCTGCGGGCCCTGGCGGACTACCAGGCCCAGGACGCCGAGTTCCACGCCTACACGGCCAAGTTCGATGCGGTGCAGGACGGGCGCGCCCAGTTCACCCCGCAAGAGGCCCGCGGCCTGGCCGTGTTCAACGACCCGCAGCGCGGCAATTGCGCGCAATGCCACAGCAGCCGGCCGGCGCCCAATGCCGGCTTGGGGGCGCGCGCGCAGTTCAGCAACCACAGCTACTTTGCGCTGGGCGCGCCGCGCAATCAAAGCAGGCCACGGCCGATCCGGCCTTCTTCGACCTGGGCCTGTGCGGCCCGCAGCGCAGCGATCTGGTGGCGCAAGCCACGCAATGCGGCAAGTTCCGCGTGCCGAGCTTGCGCAATGTGGCGCTGACCGGCCCCTACTTCCACAATGCCAGCCTGGCCACCTTGGAGGAGGTGGTGGCCTTCTACGCCACCCGCGACAGCGATCCGGCCCGCTGGTACCCGGTCGTCAACGGCCAGGTGCAGCGCTTCAACGACCTGCCCGCGGCCTACCGGGCCAATGTGTTCCAGGGCGCGCCGTTCAACCGCCGGCCCAATCAGGCACCGGCGATGACGCCGCAAGACGTCAGCGACGTTGTCGCCTTCCTGCGCACGCTCAGCGACGGATTCAGTCCGGCGGCGACTCGTTAGCCGCCGCGGGCGGCGTCACGCCATCGCGCCAGAGGTAGAGCTCGGTGGTGCTGCCATCGTCGTAACGATGGCTGTCCACATGCTGCATGCCGGCCTTGCTCAGCACCCGCCGCGAGGCGGCGTTGTCCGGGGCGGCGGTGGCGATGATCTCGTACAGCTGGTGCTGCCGGGCGCCATAGGCCAGCATCGCCTGCGCCACTTCGCTGGCCAGGCCTTGTCCCCAGTGTGTGCGCACAAAAGCGTACTTCAGCTCGGCGTGGGGCTGGTCGCCGGGATGGACGATGCCGCAAAAGCCCACCACCTCGCCGGATGAGCGCAGCTCCAGCGCCGACATGCCGTAGCCGCGCCTGGCATAGTTGCGCTGCGTCACCCCTATCCAGCGCACGCAGGTGGCATGGTCCAGCGGCTGGCCGTCGCCGACCCAGCGCATCGCCTCGGCATCGCCATAGACGGCGTGCAGCGCATCGGCGTCGGCCGGCGTCAGCAGGCGGGCGCGCAGTCTCTCGGTCTCGAACAGCAGCGGCTCAGGCGGCGTGAGGTCGGGCAGTTCTACCTCTGGTGCGGGCACGGGCAGCGGATCGGCTCCCAGGGCCACGAACTCGCCCTGCAGCCGGCCGACGATCTCGCCATCGCAGCTCAGCACCGAGTTGACAGCGATGCGGGCCTTGCCCTTGCGCCTGAGCATGCGCAAGAACTGGCCCCAGTCGGTGGGATCGGCCAGGGCCGACTCGGCGCGGAAGTCGCCGGTGATGGCGGCGTCGTACTCCATCGTGTTGCGCTGTATCACCAACCGGGTGCTGATGCCTTCGCTCAGCAGCTTGGTGTGCAGCAGCGACCAGGCGGCCAGGATGGCCACCGCCGAGGCGCTGCCGCCGAACACCGTCTCGCGGTGGTTGATATTCGGCGCCAGCGGCGCGCCCAGCAGCACGCTGTCGGGCCCGACCTGCAAGACCTCCACCTCCATCGCCTTGGACAGCGGGATGTGGGCATTCAGATAATGCTCTAGCTCGTAAGGAGACACTTTTGTTTCTGCCTTGTCGTGAATCGTTCAGGAACCCTGGCGCTTCCAGGCCATACCTATGGACAGCGGTGCGGTGGGCACAAAGCCGAACTGGGCATAGAGGTCCTTGGCCGTGCCATCGGCGATCAGGCTGACGTAGGCGCTGACCGGCGCCTCGGCCTCCAGGTAGCGCATGACCTCGGCCATGATGCGCTTGCCCAGGCCTTGGCCCTGGTGGGCGGGCAGCACGGCAATGTCAACCACTTGAAACACGCAGCCGCCGTCGCCGATGACACGGCCCATGCCGACGCTGCGGCCCTTGTGCAGCACCTGTACCGCGAACAGGCTGTTGGGCAGGCCGCGCAGGGCGGCGACCTCGGTCTTGCCACTGAGACCGGATTCGGTGCGCAGGCGGCGGTAGTCGTCAACGGATGGCGTGGCCAGCAGGACGGTGTAGCTCTCGGTCATGTCAAAGGGGTCAGGTCGGTTGCGGGCCGTCATAGCCCTCGATGATGATCAGGTCTATGGTCGAGACAGGCAGGCGCAGCTGCATCGCCGCCTGGTAGCCGGGCGAATGCCAGCAGTCCAGCGCCGCCTGGTAGGACGGGAACTCGATCACGACATTGCGGCTGCGGCTGGCGCCTTCGGGATTCTCGAAACGCCCGCTACGCACCAGAAAATGCGCGCCGAACTGTTTGAACGACTCGGCATTGGCCGCGATATAGGCCTTGTAGGCCTCGACGTCGGTGATATCGACGCGTGCGATCCAGTATCCCTTGGTCATATGTCTCTCCTTTGGGCAAGTCCCACATCTTTACAGATTCTTGATACCGGCCGCGCCAGCTTCTACGCCAACTTGACGCGCCGATTTTTAAGCTCTGGGCATCTGAACTCGATCACGAGCTGAGCATGGATGCCTTCTTTTTGCTACTGAGCCTGGGCCTGTTCGGCCTGGCCATCGGACTGGCCGTGGCCAGCCAAAACCTGGAGCCGCGCAAATGAACGCCCTCTACTGGCTGAGCGGCTTCACCGCCGCAGCCCTTTTTATCTATCTGCTGTACGCGCTGCTGCGCGCCGAGGAGTTCTGAAACATGGGCTCCACCGCATGGATTCATCTGGGGTTCTTCATGGGCCTCTTGCTCTTGCTCGCCTGGCCGCTGTCGAAGTGGCTTGCCCGCGTGGCTGAAGGCGGCTTGCCGCGCTGGATGGCTGTGGTCGAAGGCGGGTTCTACCGGCTGGCCGGCGTCAAGCCCGACGAGGGCATGCACTGGAAGCAATACGCCTTCGCCTTGCTGCTGTTCAACTTCCTGGGCGTGCTGACGGTCTATGCCTTGCAGCGCCTGCAGGGCCTGCTACCGCTGAACCCCCAGGGCATGGCGTCGATCTCGCCTGACTCGGCTTTCAACACCGCCATCAGTTTCGTCACCAATACCAACTGGCAGGGCTATGGGGGCGAGTCCGCCATGAGCTATCTGACCCAGATGCTGGCGCTGACGGTGCAGAATTTTGTCTCGGCCGCCACCGGCATCGCGGTGGTGTTTGCGCTGATTCGCGGCTTCTCCTCCAAGCTCTCGGGCACGATAGGCAACTTCTGGGCCGACCTGACCCGCGTCACCCTGTGGGTGCTGCTGCCCTTGTCGTTCGTGTTCGCCATCTTCCTGGTCGGCCAGGGCGTGATCCAGAACTTCGACGCCTACAAGGATGCAACGACGCTGGAGGTCAACAACTACCATGCGCCCAAGCTTGGTGCCGACGGCCAGCCGCTGACCGACGAGAAAGGCCAGCCGGTGACGGAAGCTGCTCAAAGCGCGATCCAGCAGCTGGCCATGGGCCCGGTGGCCTCGCAGGAGGCGATCAAGATGCTGGGCACCAATGGCGGAGGCTTCTTCAACGCCAACTCGGCGCACCCCTACGAGAACCCGACCCCGCTGGCCAACTTCGCGCAGATGTTGTCCATCTTCCTGATCCCGGCCGCGCTGTGCTTTGCCTTTGGCCGCCTGGTCGCTGACAAGCGCCAGGGCGTGGCGATCCTGGCGGCGATGAGCGTGCTGTTCATTGCCGGTGTGGTCGCAGCCACCTCGGCCGAGCAGGCGGGCAACCCCGCGCTGGCCGCGCTCGGTGTTGACCAGACGCTCAGCGCCAGCCAGGCCGGCGGCAATATGGAGGGCAAGGAAACCCGCTTCGGCATCAACGCCAGCAGCCTGTTCGCCGTCATCACCACGGCCGCCTCCTGCGGTGCGGTGAATGCGATGCACGACTCGCTGACGCCTATCGGGGGCATGGTCACCCTGGTGATGATGCAGCTGGGCGAGGTGGTGTTCGGCGGCGTCGGTACGGGCCTGTACGGCATGCTGATCTTTGCCGTGATGGCGGTCTTCATCGCCGGACTGATGATTGGCCGCACACCCGAGTATCTGGGCAAGAAGATCGAGAGCCATGACATGAAGATGGTGTCCATCGCCATCCTCGTCACGCCCATCGTGGTGCTGGTGGGCACGGCCGTTGCCGTGCTGGCCGCCGGCGGCAAGGCAGGCATTGCCAACCCCGGCGCGCATGGCTTCTCGGAAATCCTCTACGCGCTGACCTCGGCCGGCAACAACAACGGCAGCGCCTTCGCCGGCCTGTCGGCCAACACGCCGTTCTACAACACGCTGCTGGGCATCGTGATGTGGCTGGGCCGCTTCGGCGTGATCGTTCCGGTGCTGGCCCTGGCCGGCAGCCTGGCGGCCAAGAAGCGCATCCCGGTTGGCGCCGGCACGCTGGGCACCCATGGTCCTCTGTTCGTCGCGCTGCTGGTCGGCACCGTGCTGCTGGTGGGCCTGCTCAATTACGTGCCAGCGCTGGCCCTGGGGCCGGTCGTCGAGCACCTGCTTTTGATGAAGGTCTGAATCATGACCACCATGAATACCCAAACCGCTTTCTCGCTTTTTGATCCCAAGCTGGTGGGGCCTGCCTTGCGCGAGTCCTTCGTCAAGCTGGACCCGCGCCTGCAGTGGCGCAACCCGGTGATGTTCGTTGTCTACATCGGCTCGCTGCTGACCAGCCTGCTGTGGGCGCTGAGCCTGCGCGTGCCGGCCATCGCTGGCACCGAGGGCTCGACCTTCATCCTGGCGATCGCGCTGTGGCTGTGGTTCACGGTGCTGTTCGCCAACTTCGCCGAGGCCATGGCCGAGGGCCGCAGCAAGGCGCAGGCGGCCTCACTGCGCGGGTTGAAGACGCGCACCTGGGCGAAGAAGCTGCACGAGCCCAAGCATGGCTCGCAATGGCATCCGGTGCAATCGGACGAGCTGCGCAAGGGCCATGTCGTGCTGGTCGAGGCTGGCGACATGATCCCGCTGGATGGCGAGGTCATCGAAGGCGTGGCCTCGGTCGACGAGAGCGCCATCACCGGCGAATCGGCGCCCGTGATACGCGAATCGGGCGGCGACTTCGGTTCGGTCACAGGCGGTACCCGCGTGCTGTCCGACTGGCTGGTGGTGCGCATCAGCGTCAACCCCGGTGAATCGTTCCTGGATCGCATGATTGCCATGGTCGAGGGCGCCAAGCGCCAGAAGACGCCCAACGAGATCGCACTGACGATTCTGCTGGTGGCGCTGACCCTGGTGTTTCTGGTCGTCACCGTGACCCTGCTGCCGTTCTCGATGTTCAGTGTCGAGGCGGCCGGGGCCGGCACCGTGGTGTCGATCACGGCCCTGATCGCGCTGCTGGTCTGCCTGATCCCGACCACCATCGGCGGCCTGCTGTCGGCCATCGGCGTGGCCGGCATGAGCCGCATGATGCAGGCCAATGTGATCGCCACCTCGGGTCGCGCCGTCGAGGCCGCCGGCGACGTGGACGTGCTGATGCTGGACAAGACCGGCACCATCACCCTGGGCAACCGCCAGGCCAGCGCCTTCATGCCGGTGCCGGGCGTGACCGAGCAGCAGCTGGCCGACGCGGCGCAGCTGTCGTCGCTGGCCGATGAGACCCCAGAGGGCCGCAGCATCGTCGTGCTGGCCAAGACCCGCTTCAATCTGCGCGAAAGGGATATGGCATCGCTGCAGGCCCAGTTCGTGCCCTTCACCGCGCAGACGCGGATGAGCGGCGTCGATCTGGCCGGTGGCCGCGTGATTCGCAAGGGCGCCGGCGAGGCCGTGCGCCAGCACGTGCAGGCCCTGGGCGGCAGCTTCCCCACCGAACTGAGCCAGTTGATCGACGACGTGGCGCGCCGTGGCAGCACGCCCCTGGTCGTGGCAGACGGCGCACGGGCGCTCGGTGTGGTCGAGCTGAAGGACATCGTCAAGGGTGGCATCAAGGAGCGCTTTGCCGAGCTGCGCCGCATGGGCATCAAGACGGTGATGATCACCGGCGACAACCGCCTGACGGCCGCCGCGATTGCCGCCGAGGCCGGCGTCGATGACTTCCTGGCCGAGGCCACGCCCGAGGCCAAGCTGAAGCTGATACGCGAGTACCAGGCCGAGGGCCGCTTGGTCGCCATGACCGGCGACGGCACCAATGACGCCCCGGCCCTGGCCCAGGCCGATGTGGCCGTGGCCATGAACACCGGCACCCAGGCGGCCAAGGAGGCCGGCAATATGGTCGACCTGGACTCCAACCCGACCAAGCTGCTGGAGATCGTCGAAACCGGCAAGCAGCTGTTGATGACGCGCGGATCGCTGACGACCTTCTCGATCGCCAATGATGTGGCCAAGTACTTCGCCATCATTCCGGCCATGTTCGTCGGCGTCTATCCGCAACTGACGGCGCTGAACGTGATGGCCCTGCACAGCCCCAGCTCGGCGATTCTGTCGGCGGTGATCTTCAACGCGCTGATCATCGTCGCGCTGATTCCGCTGGCGTTGAAGGGCGTTGCCTACCGCGCCATCGGCGCTGCCGCGCTGCTACGCCGCAATCTGTTGATCTACGGCCTGGGCGGCCTGATCGTGCCCTTTGTCGGCATCAAGGCGATCGACCTGCTGCTGGTCACCGCCCACCTCGTTTAATCAAGGAGTTGCTTCCATGTTGAATTCCCTGCGTCCTGCCATCGTGTCCCTGGTCGTGCTGAGCGCGGTCACCGGCCTGCTGTATCCCTTGGCCGTCACCGGCGCTGGCCAGGCGCTGTTTGCGCACCAGGCTTCTGGCAGCTTGATCGAGGAGGGCGGCAAGGTGGTCGGCTCCGAGCTGATCGGCCAGAGCTTCACTGCACCCAAGTACTTCTGGGGTCGCCCTTCGGCCACGGCCCCGATGACCACCAATGCGGCTGGCTCCAGCGGCTCCAACCAGGGTCCGCTGAATCCGGCCCTGGTCGATGCAGTGAAGGGCCGCGTAGAAGTCTTGCGCGCGGCCGATCCCGGCAACCAGCTGCCGGTGCCCGCCGACCTGGTGACCGCCTCGGCCAGCGGCCTGGACCCGCACATCACGATCGCCGCCGCCCGCTACCAGGCCGGCCGTGTGGCGCGCGAGCGTCATTTGCCCGCGTCCGAGGTGTTGCGCCTGATCGACGCCCACACCGAAGGCCGGGATCTGGGCCTGCTGGGCGAGCCGCGCGTCAACGTGCTCAAGCTGAACCTGGCTCTCGATCACAATCGCTGAGTCATGTCAGACCCCTCAAGACCAGACCCCGATGCCTTGCTGGAGCAATTGCGCCAGGAAGAACAGCAGGCCACGCGCGGCAAGTTGCGCATCTACTTCGGCTCCTCGGCCGGCGTGGGCAAGACCTTTGCGATGCTGCAGGCGGCGCGCAAGCTCCTGAGCGAGGGCTGTGAGGTGCTGGTCGGGGTCGTCGAGACCCATGGCCGCAGCGAGACGCTGGCGCTGACCGAGGGGCTGGAGGTCCTGCCGGCACGGCAGATCGACTACCGCGGCCGCAGCCTGCCCGAGTTCGATCTGGATGCCGCACTGGCCCGCCACCCGGCATTGATACTGGTCGACGAGCTGGCCCACTCCAATGTTGCCGGTTCGCGCCACCCCAAGCGCTGGCAGGATGTCGAGGAGCTGCTGGCCAATGGCATCAATGTCTACACCACGCTGAACGTCCAGCATCTGGAGAGCCTCAACGACGTGGTCGGGGGCATCACCGGCATCCGCGTCCACGAGACCCTGCCCGACACCTTCTTCGACCGTGCCGACGAGGTCGTGATGGTCGATACGCCCGCCGACGAGCTGCTGGCGCGGCTGAAGGCCGGCAAGGTCTATCTCCCTGCCCAGGCCGAGCGGGCGGCACGCAACTTCTTTCGCAAGGGCAATCTGATGGCCCTGCGCGAGCTGGCGCTGCGCCGCACCGCCGACCGGGTGGAAGACGATGTGCAGGCCTGGCGCAGCAACAAGGCCATCAGCCAGGTCTGGAAGACCGAAGCGGCGATTCTGTGCGCCATCGGCCCCTCGGTGGGTGCCGAGCATGTGGTGCGCAGCGCCGCAAGGCTGGCCCAGCAGCTCAATGTCAGCTGGCACGCGGTCTATGTCGAGACGCCGCAGCTGCAGCGCCTGCCCGATGCGCAGCGCGAGCGCATCCTGCGCGTGGTGCGCCTGGCCCATGACCTGGGCGCGGCCACCGCCGTGTTGCAGGCGCAGGACACGGCCCAGGCGCTGATCGCCCATGCCCGCGAACACAATCTCTCGCAGCTGGTGCTGGGGCGGTCTCCCGCCCGCTCAAGGTGGCAGCAATGGTTTGCCGGTGCCGGCCTGCACCAGCGCGTTGCCGGCAGCGCTCCCGATGTGGACCTGATCGAAGTCGGCCGCCCCTTGGCCACGCCAGCGGCCAAGGCGCCCAGCGATGCGGCGACGCTCAGCTGGTCGCGCTGGGTCAGCCAATGGCGGCGCTACGGCATGGCCTTGCTGGCCTGCGTGGCCACCACGGCGCTGGCCCGGCCGCTGCAGGCGTATTTCGACGAGGCCAATATCGTCATGCTGTTCCTGCTGACGGTGGTGGGCGTGTCGCTGCGCTGGGGGCGCGGGCCCTCGGTGCTGGCCAGCTTCGTCTGCGTCGGCCTGTTCGACTTCTTCTTCGTCGCGCCGCATCTGAGCTTTGCGGTCTCCGATGTGCAGTACCTGCTGACCTTTGTCGTGATGCTGGTGGTGGGCCTGGTGACCGGCCAGCTGACCGCCCATCTGCGTTACCAGGCCCAAGTGGCGGCCGAGCGCGAGGCGCGCTCGCGGGCGCTGTTCGAGCTGACGCGCGAGCTGTCGGGCGCGCTGCAGACCGAGCAGGTGGTGCAGAGCGCGCAAGACAGCCTGTCGCGCGAGCTGCATGGCCGGGCGCTGGTGCTGGTGCTCGATCTGCAGGACCGCTTGCAGCTGCCGCCGGGTGTCGATCAACAAGCCGATCCGCCCGATCTGGGCACCGCCCGCTGGGCACTGGACCATGGCCAGGCGGCCGGCCTGGCCACCGACACCTTGCCCGGCAGCCCCTGGTTCTACCTGCCCTTGCAGGCGCCGATGCGCGCGCGCGGCGTGCTGGCGCTGCGCCCGCGCGACCTAGCCGCGGTGATGCAGCCCGAGCGCCGCGCCCAGCTCGACACCTATGCCAGCATCATCGGCCAGGCGCTGGAGCGGGTGCATTACGTCGAGGTGGCGCAGGACGCGCTGGTGCACATCGAGTCCGAGCGGCTGCGCAACTCGCTGCTGTCGGCCTTGTCGCATGACCTGCGCACGCCCTTGGCCGTGGTCTACGGCCTGGCCGACACGCTGGCCGCCTTGCCCCAGCTGCCCGAGGCCGGTCAGGAGATGGCCCAGGCGCTGAGGCAAGAAGCGCAGCGCATCAACGCCATGGTCAACAAGCTGCTGGACATGGCGCGGCTGCAAAGCGGCACTGTGCAGCTGCGCCTGGAGTGGCAGCCGATCGAGGAGGTGGTGGGCAGCGCGCTGCAGGCGATGCAGCCGGTGCTGGGTGGCCGGCAGATCGATATCGCGCTGGCGCCGGAGCTGCCGCTGGTGCAGCTGGACGCGGTGCTGATCGAGCGCGTGCTGTGCAACCTGCTGGAGAACGCCGCCAAGTACACGCCGGCCGGCACCTCGATCAAGATCAGTGCCGAGGCGGGTGAGACCGACTTGCTGCTCAGCGTGGCCGACCACGGCCTGGGCCTGCCGGCCGGCCGCGAGGAGCAGCTGTTCGACAAGTTCACCCGCGGTGAAAAGGAGTCATCGACGCCTGGTGTCGGCCTGGGCCTGGCGATCTGTCGTGCCATCATGCAGGCCCATCAAGGGCGCATCTGGGCCGAGACCGCGGCCGGTGGTGGCGCCCGGTTTGTGCTGAGCCTGCCCTTGGGCACCCCGCCCCCGTTGCCCGACCTCGAAGACGCCGATGAGTGACTCCCGCCCCACCGCCCTGATCGTCGAGGACGAGCCCAGCATCCGCCGCTTCGTGCGCCTGGCGCTGGAGGCCGAGGGCTGGCAGGTGTTCGAGGCCGGCACTGTGCGCCAGGGCCTGGTCGATGCGGGCACGCGCCGGCCGGAACTGATCGTGCTCGACCTGGGCCTGCCTGACGGCGACGGCGTCGACTATCTGCGTGACCTGCGCGGCTGGTCTGGCGTGACCGTGATCGTGCTGTCGGCCCGCACCGACGAGGCCGACAAGATTGCCGCACTCGATGCCGGCGCGGACGACTATCTGACCAAGCCCTTCGGCGTGGGTGAGCTGATGGCGCGGGTGCGCGCGGCGCAGCGCCGCAGCCAGTCACAGAGCGCCTCGGGTGAGGCCGCCTCCAGCCTGTTCCGTTTCGGCGAGGTGGAGCTTGACCTGGCCGCGCGCCTGGTCAAGCGCGCCGGCATGGAAGTGCACCTGACGCCGATCGAATACCGGCTCCTGACCCATCTGGTCGCCAATGCCGGCAAGGTGCTGACGCACCGGCAGCTGCTGAAGGCCGTCTGGGGCCCCAGCCATGGCGACGACAACCACTACCTGCGCGTCTACATGGGCAATCTGCGCCAGAAGCTGGAGGCGCAGCCGGCCCAGCCCCGGCATCTGCTGACCGAAACCGGGGTGGGCTATCGCCTGGTCGCCTGAGCGCTACAGTAGAGGCTTGAGATCAGCCAGCGGCCCGGGATGCATGACAGCCAACTAGAAGCAGAAAACCTGAACCTGCGCAGGCAGCTCGACGCGTTGCTGCGCGAGGCGCGGGCCAATGAGGAGAAGATGCGCCGCTTCGAAGGGCTGGAGCACCGGCTGATCGGCGCCCGCTCGGTGCTGGAGTTGCTGCGCCTGCTGCTCAGCGACTATGGCCAGGCCTTCGGCATCGAGAGCGTGACCCTGGCCCTGGTCGATGCCGATGGCGAGACCGCCCGCATCCTGGACGGCGAGCTGCGTGATGGCTCGGTGCTGAATGATCTGGTGCTGCTGCCCTCCGCCACGCCGCTGGACGAGTTGTATGGTCGGGTACGCAAGCCCCGGCTGGAGGCTTTTGAAGCCAGCCTGCACGCCCGCTTCTTCAACGCGCCGCCGCGGCCGCCGCGTTCGGTGGCCCTGCTGCCCTTGAGCCGACATGGTGAGCTGATCGGCAGCCTGCATTTCGGCAGTTGCGACGCCGAGCGCTATGACCCGGCCGCCGGCACCCATCTGCTGGAGCGTCTGGCCAGCATCGTGTCCGTCTGCCTGGAGAGTGTGCTGAACCAGGAGCGCGTCAAGCTTGCCGGCCTGACCGACCTGCTCACCGGCGTGCACAACCGCCGCTATTTCGAGCACCGCTGCGGCATCGAGATCGCCCAGGCACGGCGCTACAAGCATGCGCTGGCCTGCATGTTCCTGGACATCGACAAGTTCAAGCACATCAACGACAGCCATGGCCACCCGGCCGGTGACGCGGTGCTGCGGGCGGTGGGCCATTGCATACAGTCGCAGTTGCGTGCCGGCGACACCATTGCCCGCTATGGCGGCGAGGAGTTCGTCGTGCTGCTGCCGCAGACCGGCGCCCAGCATGTGCGCGAGATTGCCGAGCGCATCCGCTCCCGCATTGCTGCCATGCCCTGCGCTGCCGACAGCGGCCAGGCGCTGGACGTGACGATTTCCATCGGCCTGGCCATGCTCGATGCGGCGCCGGGCCGGGAAGCGGCCGCCATGGCCGCCGGCCTGGTGGCCGCGGCCGACCGTGCGCTGTACCAGGCCAAGGCCGGCGGGCGCAACCGGGTGGTCTTCGACGGGTCCTGAGCCAGGCCGTGAGGGCAACGCCATCGGCGGCGCAAGCCAGGGCGCAAATCCACGACAATCGCCCCCTGTCCGAGTTACCCGAAGAGAATCCGTCCATGACCGAAGCCACCTCCAACAGCACGCCCGCCCCCGCCAACAGCGAAGCCATGCCCGACCGCCTGTCGGTGGATCCGCGCAGCCCGCACTACCTGGCGGCTGTGTTCGAACGCGAGATCGGCATACGGCTGAACGACAAGGAGCGCTTCGATGTCGAGGAGTACTGCATCAGCGAGGGCTGGGTCAAGGTACCGGCCGGCAAGACGCGGGATCGAAAAGGCAACCCGATGATGATCAAGCTCAAGGGCAAGGTCGAGGCGTTTTACCGCTGAGCCTCGCGGCGCTGCTTCATCAGGCCTGCAGCGCTTCGCTCAAGTCGCGCTCTCGGCCATGTGACGGCGCCATGCGCTGGCGCAGCCACTCGCCCAGCGCCTCGGCCGGCATAGGCCGAGCCACCCAGAAGCCCTGCAGCTCGTCACAGCCGGCGGCGCGCAGCGTATGCGCCTCGCGTTCGGTTTCCACCCCCTCCGCCACCACCTTCAAGCCCAGCGTGTGGCCCAGGCCGATGATGGCGTGGGTGATGGCCAGATCGGTCGGGTCGTCGAACATGTCGCGGATGAAGGAGCGGTCTATCTTCAGCCGCTCGATCGGGAAGCGGTTCAGGTAGTTGAGGCTTGAGTAGCCGGTGCCGAAGTCGTCGATCGCCAAATCGACCCCCAGGGCCTTGATCGCGTGCAGCCGGTCCAGCGTCTGATCGGCCTTGTCCATCAGGGCTGACTCGGTCAGCTCCAGTTCGATGCTGCCTTGCGGCAGGGTGTGGCGAGCCAGGGTGGCCTTCAAGGTGTCCAGCAGGCCGTCGTCCACCAGCTGCAGCGCCGAGACATTGACCGAGACCTGGGGCAGGTCCAGGTCTTGCGCCCGCCATTCGGCCATCTGCCGGCAGGCCTCGGCGATGACCCAGGCGCCAATCGGTGCGATCAGCCGCGTGTCTTCGGCGATAGGGATGAACTGGGCCGGGGTGACCGGGCCCAGCTCGGCGCTGTGCCAGCGCAGCAGCGCCTCCACGCCCAGCGTGCGACCGGTCTGGGCGCAGACGCGCGGCTGGTAATGCAGGCTCAGCTCGTGGCGCTCCAGCGCCTGGCGCAGGTTCGACTCCAGCCGCATGCGGCGCTGGGCCCGCTCGTTCAGCTCCGGGGTGAAGAAGTGGGCGCTGTCTCGGCCCTGGGCCTTGGCCTGGTACATCGCCACGTCGGCGTGGCGCATCAGGGTGTCGAGGTCGTCCGAGTCGTCCGGATAGACGGCGGCACCGACGCTGCAGGAGATCTGCAGCATCGCGCCGGCTATGTCATGGGTCTGGCGCACCAGCGGCACCAGCCGTTCATCGACGACGGAGACCACCTCGTGCACATCGGTCACGCCGGTCAGCACGACGACGAACTCATCGCCACCGAGGCGGCTGACCGTGTCGCCGGCGCGCACGGCCTGCAGCAGCCGCTTGGCGACCGAACGCAGGAGGCCGTCGCCGATGTGGTGGCCCAGGGTGTCGTTGATGTTTTTGAAGTGGTCGAGGTCGATGAAGAGCACGGCCACCTTGTCGCCGCGGCGCTGGGCCTGCTGCATGGCCATGCGCAGGCGCTCGATGCACAGCGAGCGGTTGGGCAGCTCGGTCAGCACATCGTGCTGGGCCAGGAAGCGGATGCGCTCCTCGTTGCGCTTGCGGTCGCTGATGTCGATCGTGGTGGCGATGGTGTGCGAGACATGGCCCTGGTGGCCTTCGCGCATCACGCTGAGCATCAGCCAGGCCGGATAGCAGCTGCCGTCGCGGCGCTGGATGACGATCTCGCCCTGCCAGTTGGCGTGGTGGGCCAAGAGCGGCTCCAGCGCGGCCATGAAGGCGCCGGTGCCCGCCTCGCCCTGGCCACGCACCGGCTCGCCTATCAGCTCGTACAACTCATAGCCGGTGTTGCGGCAGAAGGCGCTGTTGGCGGTGAGGATGCGGTGCTCGGCGTCGATGATCAGGATGCCCTCGTTGGAGGCCTCGAAGACCTTGGCCCACAGCTCCAGCCGGCGTTCCATGAACTTCAGGTGGTTGATGGGCGTGAAGGCGGTCAGCACCGCGCTCTGGCCCTGGAATTCCAGCCGCCGCGCGGACAACACGGCCCAGGTTGGCTCGGCGCCGGTTTTCCAGCGCACCTCGAACTCATCGACGGCGTCGCGGTCGGCCAGCTGCTGAAAGAAGCGCGCCCGTACCGCGGCGTCCAGTCCGTTGCGCCAGGGGTCGTCGCTGCTGCGGCCCAGCCAGGCCTGAGCCGGCTTGTTGGCATGCAGGACCTGGTGGCCGGGCACGGCGGTGACCATCATCGGGATGGGCATTGCCTCGACCAGTTGCTGCTGGGCCTCGGCGGCGCGGGCGCTGGCCGCCAGCTCCTGCTGGGCCAGGCGTTCGCGATCCAGCTGGGCCAGCATGTCGTTGAAACCCAGCACCAGGCGGCCGATCTCGTCGCTGCTGTCCCAGTGGCCGCGCAGCGAGTGGTCGCCGGTGCGCTTGACCTCGTCGGCCACGCGCGCCAGGCGCTGCAGCGGCACGGCGATCTGCCTCGCGACAAAGAACACGGCGGTCAGAATCACGCTCAGCAGGGCCAGCGCCGTGCCCAGGTGAAGCCACATGCGGGTGAAGAAACCGGCAATGCGCTGGCGCAGCAGCTGCTCCATCTGCGCGCCGGCCGTCTGCCAGGCCTGCTGGGTGCGGTCCAGCAACTGGGCATGGGCCTCTACCAGGTCTTGCCGTGTGGCGGGGTTGCCGGCATCGATGGCCTCGCGGGCAGCCTTGCGGTAGTTGTCGATGGCGGTGAGCAGCGCCTGAAAACCCGGGTTCAGCGCCTGGCGCATCGTCGCCCCGCCGGCGGCAAAGGCCTCGGCATAGTCGGAGGCCAGGGCCTGGCGGCTGGTGTCCAGCCGGCCCTCCAGCAGCAGGAAGCGGGCGCGGGCGTCGCTTTCGCTCATATTGCTGGCCACCGGATGGGGCAGCACATGGCCGCTCAGCCCCGCCACCGCCTCCAGCAGCTCGGGCACGCGCAGCAGGATGATGGACATCGTGTAGTAGCTGTCCAGGTCCGGGTCGAGTATCAGATTCGACTGGTTGCCGACGCGGGTGACGAGCTCGCGGCCGCTGGCCAGGGCGGCCTGGGCCGGTGCCAGATCGCCCGGCTGGGCCTGCTGGCGCTGCAGTGCCTGCTCGAAGGCCTGGCTCAGTGCCTCGCTGTCCATGCCTTCGCCCAGCTTCTGCTCGGCCTTTCTGACCGACTGCAGCGCCTGGGCCGCCGTGCCGGCGTCGACCGGCGCGGCAGCGCTGCTGGCCAGCAGGCCGCCGTGCAGGGCGGCGATATAGCTGTTGCCGGCCAGCTCCTTGCGGGCAAAGTCGATCGCCAGGTACTTCTCGTTCACCAGGATGCCGCTGATGTAGATCACCGCACTCATGTCGAGCAGAAAGATCAGCAGCAGCTTGCGGCCCACGCTCAGGCGGCCGAGAAAACGGGATAGCAGGGTCAGCATGGTGTGTGAGGGTTGACCCTGGTCTGTCGCAATATCCATGCCATTGCCCGGCTCGGCGGAAGGAGGCTGCGGCGGCTTGTGCGCCCGTTTGTGGTGCGCACGCCAACAAATGGTGCGCGGGCTGGCGGTGACCCTGGTGCACGGTGCACACTGGGCAGGCACCGGGCCGGTCGCGGGCTTCGGAGGCCAGTGCCTGGTGCGCTTATTGCTCTAGCTTTGATGCAGGAGGGACTCCATGAGACCGAGCTTCGATGAAATGCATGCCGGCAATTCGCTGGCGCGAGAGCACTACAAGACCTTCGAGCGCTGGCTGGCGGTGCAGCCGGTCGAACTGATGCGCGCCAGGCGCGAGGAAGCCGAGGTCATCTTCCGCCGTGTCGGCATCACCTTTGCCGTCTATGGCGACAAGGACACCGGCGAGGGCACCGAGCGCCTGATCCCCTTCGATCAGATCCCGCGCGTGATACCGGCCCATGAGTGGCGCGAGATGGAAGCCGGCCTGGTGCAGCGGGTCACGGCGCTGAACCGTTTCATCCACGACGTCTACCACGGGCAGGAGATTCTCAAGGCCGGCATCGTGCCGCGCGAGCAGATCGAGCACAACGCGCAGTTCCGGCCCGAGATGATGGGCGTGGATGTGCCCAAGAACATCTACTCCCACATTGCCGGCGTGGACATCGTGCGCGCCGCCAACCCGGATGGCAGCGGTAGCTACTACGTGCTGGAAGACAATCTGCGCGTACCCAGCGGCGTCAGCTATATGCTGGAAAACCGCAAGATGATGATGCGGCTGTTCCCGGACCTGTTCGCCCAGCACCGCATTGCGCCGGTGGCCCACTACCCTGACCTGCTGCTGGAGACCCTGCGCAGCGTGGCGCCCCAGGGCGTCAGCGAGCCCATGGTGGTGGTGCTGACACCCGGCATGTACAACTCCGCCTACTTCGAGCATGCCTTCCTGGCCCAGCAGATGGGGGTGGAGCTGGTCGAGGGCCAGGACTTGTTCGTGCAGGACAAGGTCGTCTATATGCGCACCACGCGCGGCCCCAAGCGCATCGACGTGATCTACCGGCGGCTGGATGACGACTTCCTCGACCCGCAGGTCTTCCGCAAGGACTCGACCCTGGGCTGCCCCGGCCTGCTCGAGGCCTACAAGGCCGGCAACGTCTGCCTCAGCAATGCGGTGGGCACCGGCATTGCGGATGACAAGTCGATCTACCCCTATGTGCCACAGATGATCGAGTTCTACCTGGGCGAGCGGCCCATCCTGAACAATGTGCCGACCTACCAGTGCCGCAAGGCCGATGACCTGAAGCATGTGCTGGCCCATCTGGGCGAGCTGGTGGTCAAGGAGGTGCACGGCGCCGGCGGCTACGGCATGCTGGTCGGCCCTGCGGCCACTCAGCAGGAGATCGAGGACTTCCGCGCCCACCTGATCGCCAACCCCAGCAACTACATCGCCCAGCCGACGCTGAGCCTGTCGACATGCCCGACCTTTGTCGAGTCCGGCATCGCGCCGCGGCACATCGACCTGCGGCCCTTTGTGCTGTCCGGCGCCACCGTGCAGATGGTGCCCGGCGGCCTGACCCGGGTGGCACTGAAGGAGGGCTCGCTGGTGGTCAACAGCAGCCAGGGCGGCGGCACCAAGGACACCTGGGTGCTGGAAGACTGAACCGGAACGGAAACATCAACATGCTGTCAAGAACCGCAGACCACTTGTTCTGGCTCTCGCGCTACATGGAACGAGCCGAAAACACAGCCCGCATGCTGGACGTCAACTACCAGACCTCGCTCCTGCCGCAGTCCGCTGCGGCGGCCGAGCAGGGCTGGCGGGGCATTCTGTCGATCTCGGAGCTGATCGGTGCCTACCAGGAGCGGCATGGCGACGTCACGCCGCGCAAGGTCAAGCACTTCATGGTGGCCGATGAGGGCAATCCCTCGTCCATCATCAGCTGCCTGCGTGCGGCGCGCGAGAACGCCCGTGCGGTGCGCGGCACCTTGACCACCGAGGTCTGGGAGACCACCAACCAGACCTGGCTGGAGTTCAGGCGCCTGCTGGCCGACGGCCTGCTGGAGCGCGACCCCTCGGCCCTGCTGGAGTGGGTGAAGTTCCGCTCGCACCTGTCGCATGGTGTGACGGTGGGCACGATGCTGCAGGACGAAGCCTTCAGCTTCATCCGCATCGGCTCCTTCCTGGAGCGGGCCGACAACACCGCCCGGCTGCTGG